>NZ_JAGFPF010000300.1:0-1856 GCF_025962695.1 Candidatus Symbiopectobacterium sp. NZEC135
CCAGATGCCTATGGTCATGCCATGTCAGGGCAGACCTACCGTTATGATGCGTTGACCAACCTGACGTCGGTGACGACTACATTGGCAGACGGCACCTCGGATACCGCGACCTATCATTATGCCAATCCGCAAGACCCGACCCAACTGACCTCTGTAACCCATACCCACAGTGGTTTTCCGCCGAGCATTGCGTTGCAATATGATGCGAATGGCCGGATGACGCAAGACGATGCCGGGCGCACGCTGGGATACGATACATTGGGACGTCTGATAGCGGTCAGTGGCACGGGTATCAGCGGCGGTGGCTACGGCTATGACGCGCTGAACCAACTGGTGAGCCAACAGGTGAGCAGCAGCGACAGGCGCCAGTTGTATTACCGTGCGGATGAGCGGGTGAATGAAACGCTGATGCAACAGAGCCGGGAATTGCGGCTGATCAAAGCGGCACATACCTGTCTGGGCGTCAGTGACGGCGCTCGGCTGACGCTGACCGGAAGCGACAGCAAGGATAGCCTGCTGTGGTCGCGGGAGGGCGGGCAGGCGACAGGCAGCCTGCATGTGTGGTCACCGTACGGCAGCGGAGACGTGACTGACCTGCTGCCCGGTTTTAACGGTGAGCGGGTCGATCCGGTGAGTGGCACCTACCACCTCGGTAACGGTTATCGCGCCTACAACCCGGTGCTAATGCGTTTTAACTGCCCGGATAGTCTGAGTCCGTTTGGTGCCGGTGGGATAAACCCCTATGCTTACTGCGCGGGCGATCCGGTGAATTACATGGACCCGTCTGGTCACCTGAGTTGGCAGGCGATCACCGGCATTATTGCCGGGGCGATCGGCATTGGACTGGCGGCGTTTACCGCCGGGGCATCCATTGCGGCAGCGGGTGGGGTAGTTGCGGCCATTAATGCGGCATCAGCGACCTCATTGATTGTGGGTGGGCTGGCCGTGGCGGCAGATGTTACTGCTATTGCCAGCGGTGCGACTGAGGCGGTGAACCCAGAGGCTTCGAGCGTGTTGGGATGGGTGTCGTTGGGGTTGGGTCTTGGTTCACTGGGAGTATTGGGTAGAGGTGCGTACAATTCATTAAGTAAAATAGCTTCAGGGAAATCAAACACTACCGTTCAATTGGGTGGTAAAGTGACTGATTTCCGATTAGTTGATGCTCATGTAGGTATGTTTACCGATGTATATAAAAATGAGCAAAGATTAAATATTTTTTCTCATGGGCAGCATGTCAACACAATGAGGCCAGGACAAAAAACACCTATGGGTTCGTATTTGATAAATAATGGTAAATTACTAAATTCGACAGATTTTGTAGAGCAAACAGTCAAAAGTGGTATTGATTTCTCACAGTATAAATATTTGAGGGTTGTTGCGTGTCATTCAGGTGATGGCGATTCATTATCATTTGCTTCTCAATTAAATATCTTAACGCAAAAACCCGTTAAAGGATATAAAGGCGTTGTGAATGTTGATTTAAGTATCGAGCCAGATTATTATTATTCTATATTTAAAAATAGATACGGAAATCGACCTGATGCATTTATTGAAGAGGTTCTATCTCCGGAGAAGAAGCCATTTAGAGTGCTCAAATTAGGTAAGGGTGTTAATTATAAACCAATCTACTTCGGCTATTAACTGATGAGTTTTATGGTGTGTTATATCTTTAAAGTGAGAGGTTTGACTCTCAAGAAAAATTTTCTCGAGAGCTTTAGGTGACGTTCGCAATAATATATATAATGCATATTATATATGGACAAAATAACGTCTGCTTTCTCACCAATAATGCTCACTGGTAATATGCCCCGGACGACGGCGCAGATCCTTGGTCATTTCCCTTTGTTCTTTCAGGC
>NZ_JAGFPF010000301.1:0-1854 GCF_025962695.1 Candidatus Symbiopectobacterium sp. NZEC135
AACAGTAAAGAGCCCAGTGACCTCTCTGATTGAAGAGGGGCGTGTGATTTTACATTACGAAATTTATGGCATGGGTTGTACAAATTACACTAATTTTAATGCCCTTTCCCAAAAGATAGAGACTGCATTAGGTGGGCTTTTTACATGGTTACCCACCTATAATAAGACACGACTGGTAACATTAATTTTCGCTACCGTTCTGGATATGATTTCTGACTCTATTGATAACAAAGAACTGTCTATAGATTATCTCGAGGATCTGGAAAACTATACCTTATCTCTGGCAAAAGATATTGTATCCTCTTTGCTCACCAAAACGGTAAATGAGATAGCAAACAATAATGATGATAAACGAATCAGTAGCATTGTCAAAAACATCAAGCATAAAAATAATAATTTGATTATTAAAACACAGAGGCCAGAGAAGACAGTTTATATTGACCGAGTCGCCAACCATTTCGCTGATGAGGAAAGCAAAGGATTAATATTTTATAATGAACATAATTGTTGGGTGATTGATAAAAACTTACCTTTTAATAATGAAGTTAAAAGCACGTTTAATTTGGCTGAAAATTTCTGGACAAACGCCAAAAATATTTATTTTTATAAAAATAGCTCACCAGAAATCTACGGTGATGGAATTTTAATCAGATTTGACGGCATGGCTTATGCGCTTGTCGGCAATGTTTTCAAGCCAGCCTTAGAGATTCAAATATCAGATAATGTTTTCAGGTACATGGGCAAGGATGACAGAGGGTATCGGCCTATTACTCAGCGTGCGGGGAAATGGGTTTTTGAAAGTGAGCATACGCCGCTGGCAAGCGAAGCGTTGATATCACTGATTGAGTCTGATCAAAAACTAAAGAATGAATTGGTCAGTATGGATATCCAACACCACAATGTCGGGCCGATAACGGCAGGGAGGAAATATCAATTCGATAAATATCATAATAAATATTTAAAAATATCAGATGAGTATTTTAGATTTCATGTTGATGACAGTATGACGATGTATTTAGAAGGTAAGGGTGATTTGCTGCCGTTAACCTATTCAGGTGGGAAATTTGTTATCAAACCTGATCTTGTCACTGGAATCTATTCAATCATCAAATATCCATTAGAGAGATTGCCTTGGGAGACTTATGACCAGGATTATTATATCGACAATACTATTGTGAACGAGATTAATAAACATAAAATATTGCTCAGTGCTAAAGACTCACAGACCATTAGTCAACTCGCTATGCATGCGTTAACACCGTCGAAGAGCATCGATGGCGCTGTTATTTGTGAAGCGAAAGAGTATCTTCCTTATGAAGACAGATTAATAAGCATCAAGGCTAATGGTGATGATACCTATATTTTAGGTGAGTTAACCGGTGAGGAGGAGGGTATTCATCTTTATAAGAACCAGAAATCAAATTCCTATTATTTAATGCCTCAGGGGGCAGGCATTAACTCAGGACGGCAACGTTATAAACTTCGCTCATCAATGTGCAGAACTAAACGGCAGATTTTCTCTTTGTGTACGGCTGATTTCTATGAAAGCAACGATATCAGTTTTTTATTGAAGCGAAATGTTGGTGCTGGATTGAAATTTGATTCACCCAGTGAAATACTCAAACCTTATGTGGGAATCAATGGCTTTTACAAAGACATTAAGCTTGACAGTAAGTTATATTACTTATCCAATAATGATGTTTTCTTTCATGCATTAGAGAGTCCAGTGAGTGATAATGCTATCCCCACTTACTTTAAACTTTATGGAAAGAATAATGATGGTGAAATCAATCCTAATTTTTTAATCACAGATGTCAGCATTGTTAAGGATTTTGGCACTAAGAAAATCATCAT
>NZ_JAGFPF010000302.1:0-1852 GCF_025962695.1 Candidatus Symbiopectobacterium sp. NZEC135
GCGGTAACTGACGGCGGCACCGACAAAGGTAAAGGTTACCATGCAGATAATGGCAACCGGCTCCGGCCAGGAGAGTGCGGAGTTCAAGACATAGCGTGCGAAAATGCCAACCGGAATGATCAGTGTCATGACCAATAACGTTAGCCCGGAAACCCACATGGCAATCAGATAGAGAATATCCATTGCAGAAATATAAATACGACCCATTGCTTCCACCTGTACCACCCTGCGCCATTATCCTGTGCCATTATTGGGATATCGTCCGCGCCTTTAGCCCATGACAAAACTCAGACTGTGCAACGTAATAATGTCTGCCGGGGTAACTTATGCTATTAGGGATAATGGGCGGGCCAGTGCTAAACCAGCCCGCATTATTAACGGTAGACTATTTCACGTCTGCCACAGCCTTGATCAGATCCTGGTATTTCGCACCAAACTGATCGCGTACCGGTTGTGTCGCTTTGTAATAGTAATCGGTATCAATGTCGTAGAAATTCACGCCGCCGGCCTTCATTTTATCCAATGACTGCTGGTTATAGGCATTCCACAATTCACGCTGTTCCATTTGCGCTTCTTTGGCTAATTTAAGAATCAATTCCTGTTGATCTTTAGTGAGTTTATCCCATTTGGTTTTTGAATAGAGGAACAGCTCAGGAATAATAAAATGACGGCTCCAGGTAAAGTTTTTGGCGACCGGCATGTAGTTGTGCGCGACGAAGGTGGGCGGATTGTTTTCCGTGCCATCGATGACACCGGTTTGCATACCGCTGAACACTTCACTGGTTCCCATGGCGATAGAGTTCGCTCCCATGGCTTTCAGCGTGGCCAGCGCGACCGGGCTGCTCTGTACCCGAATCTTCATGCCTTTGAGGTCTTCCGGTTTGGCGACCGGGGCTTTGGTGATCAGGTTGCGCGTACCGGCATCCATCCAGCCAAGGAACACCAGCTTGGATTTACTGTTATTGGTAATCTTGTCACCAATTTCCTGACCAATTTTCCCGTCCAGCACTTTGTGCATATGATCTTCATCACGGAAAATATAGGGCAGGGTAAACACTTCGATTTCTGGCAAAATGGCAGCAACCGGGGTCATGGAGACGCGAATAATATCGATGGCACCCAGTTGCGCCTGCTCAATCATTTGCTTCTCATCGCCTAATACCCCGCCTGGAAAGGTTTTTATTTCCAGTTTTCCATCCGTGGCGGCCTTTAATTTCTCTCCCATTTTTTGTACGGCTACCACATTGGGATAGCCTTCGGGGTGAACATCGGATGCTTTGATTTGCAATGCGCTGGCTGAATAACTCATAAACAGCGTGGCGGAGCTTAGGCAGATGCCTATCAGTGTTTTGGATAGCTTCATTCGGGTCTCCAGAAGTCTCGAGGATATATTCGTGGTACGACTATTATTGTTCTATAAATAAAACCCGGTGCGTAATGAAGAGAATTAGAAAATTAAGTCAAAATAATTTCCCCTCATATTCAAGGGTAAACTAACCTATTATACCACTTTGCGGAATGACTCGTATCACAAAAGCGCAATATAGGTAACTGAATGAAACAATTGATGGTAATTGATTTCTTACGTGTCATTTGAATGTCTATAGTATTGTTTTTAGTGCCATTAATTATTTCTGATAAGGTCTTTCCTGTAAGACAACTTATCGATGTTTACTCAACAATGGTGTAATAACTCAAAGTCGATCACAGAACGCGACTTTTGTTGTTCCTGGGCTGGCAAATTGGCAGACCCGCGAAGGCGTCATGCCAAATCAGTGTTTCACCTTATGGATATTAGGGTTTTTTGTGCTCAAAAAGCATAAATACTAATGTGAACTACTATCAATTCGTG
>NZ_JAGFPF010000303.1:0-1851 GCF_025962695.1 Candidatus Symbiopectobacterium sp. NZEC135
TTCTGGATGGCGTTGTGACTCCGGTTGTGACCCAACATCATCCTGCCCTGCCGCTGAAACGCCTACCAGAACTGCTGGTGAAGATTGATAGCTACCAAGGTCGGATGCTAACTCGACTAGCGCTGGAACTTAATCTCCATGTTTTCCTGCGCGCCAGTGAGCTACGTCTTGCCCGCTGGGATGAATTCAACCTGAAAGTGCATATCTGGACCGTGCCACCCCAGCGCGAAGCGGTAAACGGCGTGAGATTCTCAGAACGTGGCGCAAAAATGAGGGATGAACATCTGGTGCCGCTGTCACGGCAGGCGGTCGCCCTACTGGAACAGATTCGGGCAATTTCTGGCGAATCAGTCTTTGTTTTTCCGGGTGCACATACGTTGAACAAGCCGATGAGTGAAAACACCATCAACAAGGCGCTGCGCGTTATTGGCTATGACACCAAAACCGAGGTGTGCGGCCACGGTTTCAGGACCATGGCCTGTAGCGCCCTGAACGAGTCCGGACGCTGGTCAAAGGATGCCATCGAGCGACAGATGAGTCACAAAGAGCGCAACGGTGTGCGGGCAGCTTACGTGCATAAGGCGGAGCATCTGGAAGCCAGAATCGAAATGATGCAGTGGTGGTCAGATTATCTGGATGTCAATCGAGAGGGTTATGTCGCACCCTATGTTTATGCGCGGAGTAACGCAGGGAAGCATTGATCTTGCCGCTGACGCGTTACCCACACAGGCTCCCGACAGGCTTTCTATTCCATAGAAAGCCTGTCGGGAGCAATTTCGTTGCATCATGCATGCAGCACTGATTCACAACAAGAACGCCTTTGCCGCCCTTCCCATTCTGTCAGTCACTGCTCATAACGCTATGATTTCGTCGATTTGCCCTGCCGTGAAGCAGCCAATTTTTTGTTGCAGGCATCCAGCACCCAGGCTGAAAAATTCGCGTCAGGGTCATTCGCTTTTTCCAGCGCGACGCTGGCATTGATTGCTTCGATAAGCTCGTGCGGGAAACGTATTCCCTTTGTTGTCGAACGTTTGTTTTTTGAGCCTGTAGGCATGCCGTTTTCCTTTTCACTGAACGAACACTATACAAGGGAAAATAATTTTCAAACACGTTGACGTGTATGTGCACCTAGCGTTATGGTGTATGTGCACCAAAAGAGAATTTATGGTGAAAAACGAAACCCCGCAGTGCGCCAACACTCACCGGGCTTCTGACCACAACATTAAGGAGACTAATGCTATGGCTGATGCTGATAGTAACACGCGCACGCCTTATCAATCACTGGCGGAGTGCGATAGCCTGTATTCTGCCATGAGCGCCGCACTGGCTCATCTGGACTTCTCGATCATGGACAACGATGAATTGTTGCTGGCCGCCTATTATTGCGCTGAAACCCGCGCCGGACTTTGCCATTGCCTCAATTTTATCGGTGACGCACTGATCACCTTTGCCGAAAATGAGGTGTACGAATCCACACCTGAGAGCTTATGCCAATTAGGGCATGGGCTGACCGCTATCTGTCTGCTTATCCCTGCCCTCACCGATATGCAGGAACGCGCGCAAGCACTGACCAGCAAGACAACGTGCTGAACCTAGCACTCCCGATCAAAGCTCTGCCGTCAGTAGTGACGGGCAGAGCTTTTTTGTTGGTGGAACTGCATAACCAAAAACTCATCACATTCGATATTGAGTAATTTAACGTCACGCCTTCCCTTTCTCGCTAGCATTCCCCAACGACATACTTCAACAGGGGAATAAAATGCAGCCCTGCGGACACACCAAGCATGAGGCATTTAGGCTTATTAATTTCTGCGCTCCGCAGGAATTATCAAGTGGCGTGAGGCGAGTAAA
>NZ_JAGFPF010000304.1:0-1847 GCF_025962695.1 Candidatus Symbiopectobacterium sp. NZEC135
GAAAAAACCGCTAGTGATAGATCTCCCTACTATTACCAATTGACAGAAAAAGACTTCACCACCCTGACGCAGCTACAGACCGTACTGGCAACCTTTAAGAAGTTAGAAAAGCAGCAATTCGACCAACGCAGCCAACTTTATAACCAGCTCAGCGATTTATTTACCCAACTGATTAACTCACTTAACCAACTTAATATTCCTATTGCACAGCCCATTAATATCGACAATTTTATCGACGCTTACACGATAGAGCCCCCTCACCCCAGCACAAGTGCTACCACGAGCACGAGCACGAGCACGAGCACGAGCACGAGCACGAGCACGAGCCAAATTATGGATGGCGAAGCAAATAGTGTCGATGCAGAGAAACTAAATACCGCTGATAACCCTACCGACAATAACCATGCCCCTAGTACATCAAAGCAGGTGATTGAAACCAGCACACAAAGTGACACTCAAACGACAGCACCACAGTTAGTGTGGCAACTGAACCCTAATGCACTGAAGCAAACCATTGGGCAACTGCATATTACCTCGCTATCTAAAGATCAATTGAAAACACTTACGCCACTACAGGATGAAGTTTTTCCAAGTCTCTATCTATTACAAATGGCGATGAACGCGTTGGGAATTTCGCCAGCCAGTACGCAGGGCAAAAGCATTGTTGAATTAGCATACAAAAAAGGTCAAAGCCCTATCCGCGCCGTCCCTGTAAACTGGGAAGCCCCGCAGGACTGCGGGTGCCAGGACAGTACCAAGTCTATTTTTACGATAGGCACTTTTTATGGTTTCTATCCTTACTGGCAACACCTCGAAAAAGGGCAAACCATTGATTTTAGTCGCTTGGACCGCATTGGCTATGTTGGCGCAGTGATGAAACCTGGCGAGAATGGCAATACATTAGCACTGCCACAAAACTGGTCAGCCGACCCTACGTACAGCAAGTTTATTCAGACCACCCACCGCTATCGCACCAAGCTCGATCTGGTGGTGACAACGCCACGAGATCTCACCCAAGATCAACTGATCGCGCTGTTTACTGACGACATGGCACAGCGCCTTGTTGCATCCGTGACGATCCCCATGGACAAGTATTTCATTAATAATGTGCAGCAGTGGATCAGTCTTGGATTTGCAACCGTACTGCCCATTGCAGACGGCATTACTTTTGATATAGACCTTTCGGTCTTAGACACTCAACAAAGTCAGCAGGCCTTTTTATCATTCCTACAGAAGGTTAAAGCTGCCTTGCGTCAAAGCTATCAACATCAGTCTGGTATCAACGCACTCAACGCCTCTAAGGCAGACGATGATCGGTATTATGTGAATGTGATTGTTCCGGTAAAAGGCATCATAAAGCGTGAAGATGATTTTTATAGTTTCAGGAGTATCAATGAATTATCCAAAAATATCGATCTACTGCTCGTCCGACCTGGCTCACCGGAAAATAGCGATGGGGCGAAAGATGAACTGACTCAATTAAAGCAATTACAGAAATGGCTCAGCGAACAGCCGGATCAGGCCGACGTGCAACGGGTGTACAAGCAACTGGTTCCCGTGCTGATAACCGAAGACAATCGCAATCAAAAGTCGATGCTGAATCAACTGGTTAACTTTTCGAGCTGGAGCTTTTTGGGCGCAGCCTATTGGCCGCTGCCACTAAGCGCAGAAAATGAGACGCTGATTGATGATACATTCTTCCAGCAGGCCCCGCAGTACCCTAAACCGATTAATCAGATGATAAACAACATCAATAACCTGCTAAATTGGATCTGTGTTTATCGCTGGGAACTAAGAGCGGGTTTATTTGTATCGTTCGTGCTCATTCTCGTCTTTTTGGCTGCTTG
>NZ_JAGFPF010000305.1:0-1844 GCF_025962695.1 Candidatus Symbiopectobacterium sp. NZEC135
CAAAACAGTCAAGTAGCGGGTAAGTGCGCCCCCCCTTCTGCCAGATGACAGAACGGTATTTATCGATATTGAGCATTGGTGATCCTTACGACGTGTGGCGTAATCCGGGGAATAATGGCAGTGTGTAGCGAAAGCGGGGCCACAGACGATCGAGTACGTTCATATAACCCGCTGTAATTTGGGCCTCGGTCGATTTCCAGTAGCCTCCTTTTATTTCCATGGCATATGGAGGTTCAGCCGGGGCGCTTAAATCCGTAGAGATATACTTACGGTACACTACAGATGCCCCTTCAAGATTATCGATACTCTTTTGAATTGATGATGATACAGCCCCATCAATATTGCTGATGGCAAACTTTAAGTCCTGTGTTCCATCTGCATTACGTGCGGGTAGCGCCACATCAATTGCACTTGCAATAAAAGTGACTATCGTGCTCCCATCTTCTAATGTCGCAACAACGTCTTCCCACCCTTTTGTTAAGTAGTAAACATCGTTGCCAACATTGATTTGAAGAGTATCAATAATCACCTCGATGCCGCTTGAAGCATAAAGGCGCTCTAATACCGTCATTGCGGCCACTCCCGGTTCAATGCCAGATCGATAATATTGCTGTTAACCACAAGATCAGGAAACTCAGCCCAGCCAGGTGCTAGTATCGGACGCTCCCAAAGTTCCAGAGTGGCAGAATATTGCCAATACTTACCACTTAACAATATTGGCCCCTCATATATGTCAACGAAGCGGCATTTATAGGATTCAACGCCTTTTGGTGTTTTGAGGTTCATGTAAAACCATGCGGAACCATCATTTATCGTATCGCGATACCACGCTTCAAACAGTTGTGCCTGGGCATCCTTCTTGAATGACCAGGTGACACCGGCCTGTGTAGGCGTCGATGTATACTGCCGCCGCTGCCTGGCCCTCCCGCTGGTCATTTCGGTGCGTAGTAACGGACTGACTGGCTTCATACCAAAACCATTTTGGAGCGGTATGGGTAAATAGTTATGCGGGTAATAAATATCAGCCATATTTTCTCCAGGCAACAAAAAACCTCGCCGAAGCGAGGTTTTCATTCTTTTGAAGCATTATTGGTTTTTAATAATTACAGTTTGAGGGTTTTCACGAGCTTGCTGATATATTTTCTGCGTATTTTCAGTGATGTCATCAGCTAAACTTTGCTTACCCCACTTCGTAACTTTCCCGCCAATGAATGTAACAACAAGCCTATCGGTTGCCAAATTCTCGTTATCAATTATCGTGTAACCATAGAGCGCTTTATTCCAATAAATCCAGCGCTCCCGATCTTGATTAACATCGGTTCGTCTTGGAGTACCTACAATTTGCATTACATCATTTTTACTCATCCCTAGCGAGAGCAGCATTGATTTTTGGTTGTAATCAATAGTCTGAATCGTGGGTGCACAGGCGGTAATAATTAACGATGAAACAACGATTAACGCAGCAGAAAGCAGTTTTTTCACATTAACACCCCAGTTGTAGCAAGAGATAGTAAGTTACCACCTGTTGAATTACGGATCTATATCCTCGATCACCGCTTCCTCCTTCCTGTCGCCCAACCATTGCCAAGCGCTTTGGATACCTGCCCTTGCCCTGATGCCAAGTGATTTGCCACTTTTTGATAGCCTCGCTCTGCACCCCGCGCTACAGCATTCTCTAATAGAGCCATAGTTCTATCATCAGGGTTACCATTCACATTAATATTCTGAGTCACTCCACCAGCAATAATGGATGTCCTAGCATCTTCACTGGTTTGTTTAACCTGCTCCAGCGTCTGATCAAGCTTTGCCGATGTTTGAGAGGTAACAACACGCTCTCCTTTCTC
>NZ_JAGFPF010000306.1:0-1839 GCF_025962695.1 Candidatus Symbiopectobacterium sp. NZEC135
CGGGTGAAGTGACGCTGGAACTGCGTCGCGGCAATGACTATTCCATCCTGAATACGGTGTCGAATAACCTGACCTACAAGCCGGAACGTCTGACGATGGAAAAAGGCGACTCCGTGTTCTCGCCGGATGACCGTATTGGTCAGTTGACGATGCGTAATCTGGATATCATTGATACGCGTGAAAAACTGTTCAACTACGTTGAGACCGGGCTGCTCTCCTCCTCGGCGGCGACCGGTTTGCCGCAAATGGAAGGCCTTGAACAGTTGCAGGACAAGAACAGCAAGTAATGCACTGATTGTTGCATTCCTCTTCAAAAGGGCACCCACGGGTGCCCTTTTTCGTTTGCTCTTTTTTGTTACTACATGCTGGTCAACAAATGACCGCTGTCACATTTCCACTCTACCCACCTGTGACTGTCATCACACACAAAACGTTGATTATGTGAGTGATTGCACACTTTATCCCAATAAGTCACGCTCCTGATGCTGAGCGTCGGGTTCCTGTGTGTTTTACCGGTAGGGAATTGCTTATGCTCATTTCACGGTCAAGGCGCGGTGATGTCGCAGTCCAGACTGGCTGCTAAATGAAGCAGGCGCTGTGGGTCGAGCAGTAGGTGAAAGGTGTAAGGGTGCTGTGTGCCTGCCGAAGAAAACCAGGTTTCCAGCTCGGTGATGAAGTGACGCAGCGTGTGTAACGCTTGCCGCAGTTGTTCGTGTTTTTCGGGATTATTGCCGTATTTGTGGATCCACAAGCGGAGCGCAAAAGCATGGGTAATGTGGCTGTAAGCGCGGGTATACCAGAAGGCGCGTTCCCAGCTAGCGGTGAGCGTGTGTTTAAAGGCGTCAGTGAGCGGCATGGCGGGTAATTTTTTGTCCACCTGAGCGCGCAGGTATTCCGCCAGAAAACGAGATTTCTGTTTTTCCAGGATGATGAGCTGCATTTGCTGCTCACCGACGGCCTCATCATCCGCTGGCATCAGTGGCTGAAAAGCCTGAGACCAATTGGCGCTGCGGGTGTCCATATGCAGCAGTTGTAGCGCCTGCTCAAAGTCATGCGGGGGGCGGCTATGACGTTGCAGCAGTCGCCCCAGCAAGCTGGGCGTTTTACACATCCAGTCGTGGCTGGAGGTATAGATGGCAAACAGATCGTCAATCTCTTGCTGTGACAGAGGACGCAGAGAGTAGGTTTCCAGCCACTCGGTAAACAGCGCTTGCGGTGCAACCGACGGCGCTCGGATCAGACGCGAGAGGCCGTACAGATTCAGCTCGTTGACTGAGCCCAGTAGCGCATTGTTTGGGAGCCATTCCCAACTGAGGCGTGCAGTGATCGCCTCAAGTTCGTCGCCGAGCGTTTGGGAGGCCCAGTGAAGACGCTTTTGCAGTTCGTCTAACAGGCAACAGGGGAGCAGCGTCCAGCCGTATTCGATGCCCCACAGATCGAATTCCACCCACTTACGGGAGCCACTCAGGCGAGTAAGGGTGGGATTGTTGGCAAATCCGGGACGATAGTCCAGCTCCGTCGCTTTTACGGAAGCGCGTACATCATCAGGCAACACATCCAACGCCATCTTTAACTGCTGGCGGGGCCACGCTTTGTCCTGATAGTCGCGCAGTACCAACTGACAGCCGCGTAAACGCAGGCCCTGGTAGAGGCGTTGCAGCGCTGATTCCCACTCCGTCTGGTGCACGGTAGGTGTGGTGAGCGAAAGGCGCAGGCCGCGCACGGTGGGTAAATGGCTCAGGATTTCCGGCAGGGTTTCGCCGAAAAACAGGTTAAGAAACGCCGCGTCGTTTTGTGGGTCTTGGGAAAGAAAGAACTCGGGAAATTTACGGTGCAGGT
>NZ_JAGFPF010000307.1:0-1838 GCF_025962695.1 Candidatus Symbiopectobacterium sp. NZEC135
ATTTATTAACCAGCCCTTCTTTCATAACGATAACCTTTTTTTGATTACAATATTTGGCGGTAAATGATGAAGGATTCACTGTAGATGCTAATGTTAAGTACGTAGTAACATTCCTACATTTCAGATAATCCGCTCCAGATTTAATCTTTGGCAAACGGTCAAGTGAAAACGTATTGCCAAACCCTTTATTTAAAGTTTCTAAAAAAACCATAACTGCATCGTTTTGCTGGGATTCAATTTTTTGTTTATAGCTAGATATGCATTCAAAATCAGAGAGCCATGGGATATTAGAAACAAACAATATAACACGATCAGCTATGGAGTAATTCGATGATAAACATATACCCCCATTATTATTTCTTATTAACCGGATAATATCATCAGACTCTAATTTATCACAAACACTCACAAAGTGAGAATAACCAAGATCGGTTTCTTTAAGAGTTATACAATGAGACATTTCCCCTCCAACACCGTTTAAATAATCAATGATATATTATTAATATCTAAACGAATAATAATCATCACTCACTATTTTATAATCAGGCATTAACACTATAAAATCATAAAAATAACCAAAACCATGACATGGATTGTTTTCAAATAAATGGAAACGGCGCCTCCACAAATAAACAATTATTTAAATTAATCGTTATTGATTTGTATCATTGCCAATCTTTTACCAATGATAAATAATCGCCAATACGCTAATTAAGAGAATGGAATCATGCCTTATCTTTTACTCACCTTGGCAGCCCTGTTCTGGGGGGGAAATTACGTTGTTGGTCATGTTCTGGTAGTACGCGCTGATCCTATCATCATGACACAAGCGCGCTGGGCCATCACAGCGATACTGTTGATGGCCCTTTATTTCAGGCAGGTACGGCAGCATTGGTCAACGATGCGAACGTCTCTGGGGATCCTGTTTTTCCTCTCCGTGTGTGGGCAAGTCCTGTTTCCCTTGACGCTCTATATCGGCTTGCAATATACCACATCGTTGAATGCCGCAATTTACATGTCAGCCACGCCAGCGGTAGTGTTATTGCTCAACCGCCTGGTGTTCAACGATCCTATCTCGCGTAACAATATGCTCGGAGTCATCCTCAGTACCGGTGGCGTGTTGTATCTGGTGGTAAAGGGGCAAATCCCCACCTCAGAGACCTTTAACGCGCTCAATCAGGGGGATTTATGGACCATGGGATCGGCGCTCAGTTGGGCATTCTATTGCACCTTTTTACGGAAAAAAGACAAAAGCATACCGGGCAATGCCTTCGTGGCCGTTAGCGCACTGCTCGGCGCGATACTGCTTATCCCCCTGGTGTTTGTTTATGTCGTCGATCTTCCTTCTCTCGACGTAGCACCTTACTTTCAATGGGACTTTTTAACCGGATTGGCCTATCTGGTGATATTTCCGTCCTGGCTCTCCTATGTATTTTGGAACAGAGGGATCAGTGACATTGGTGCAACGCGGGGAGAAATCTACACGCACTTGATTCCGTTATCGGGCGGGGTGTTTAGTCTGGTGTTCCTCAATACCACGCTGGAACCCTTTCATCTGGTCAGCGCACTACTGATTGTCTTTGGCATCTGGCTGTGTTCCAAAACGCCGCAACAGGCATAAAGTAAAATGCCGCTGATGCACCTGCAAAGCACCCGCGGCATGAATCTTCTACATTGGCAACAATATCAATCTAAAACAGAGTGAATCGCCTCTGCCAATTCATTAATTTCAAACTTCGCCACATAAGCATCCGCGCCCACCTTGCGCACGTGATCTTCGTTAGCGCTGCCAGACAGTGAAGAGTGAATAATCACAGGCAGTTTTTTAAGGAACTCAT
>NZ_JAGFPF010000308.1:0-1837 GCF_025962695.1 Candidatus Symbiopectobacterium sp. NZEC135
TGCATATAACACCGTTATAGTAAAAAACTTCGTTCTATTATGCTGTTAGCGCATATTTCCCGATAAAAACCCTTCCATGCGTACAGGGTCTGGCAGGGAGAATACGTGTCATTTTGTTGCAAATTTAACCGAAGCACGAAACGCTTTTTTACCTTAGATAGGAAGCTGGAGTCAACCGATTTGCATAGGCCGCTGAGGCATAGGCATGCCTCGCTTCATCACCAGAACACGCAGTGTGGCAAGATTACACACATGAATCATCAGGTTAAGTGACGACATTGTCTCAATCACCTAGGGCAGCAGAGCAAAAAAAAGCGAAAAACAACATTTTCGCCACCACGACAGCGTAAAAAATCAGAGTAAAAAACCATTAAAACCTTCCAGGTGAAAATTTAAAACTAACAGCGCATAGAATTTGGCTTTTTCATTCCTTTTTCCTTTTTATCAAATTCCTCACATTGTTAAACAAAGGGGGGGCATCTATCTTTATGAAGAGCGGTTTATGTAAGTTGTTATTAAATTTATTTAAAAGCTCACCATAATCTATTATTCCGTGCTGCTGGCAATGACAGCGAAAGCACCGATTGCACCTTTATTTTCATTGTTTATACCCTAAATAATTCGCGTTGCAGGAAGGCAGCAAGTGAGGAACTTACTCAAGTCAGTGATTCGGGTAAGTGAACACCGCCAACGCATCGGCAACGTGAAGTGTGACGGGTTTATATTGCCCACCAGAGAAAGCGATGCCTCAAAAAAGGGGTGAAGGTTTATATCCTGCACGCTTTGTCCGTTTTCCCTGCGCCAGTGTGTCGCGGTGAGAATGAAAAAATCTGCGCGCTGCCACGCTTTCCTATTTTAAAACGTCATTACGTTTAACGGAATTTCGGTGTGCGGTGCTTGTATGAAGGAAGGGCAATGAATAAGCAAAAAGCAGCGCTCGCCGCACTCTCCTCTTTATTTCTGTTTATGCCAACCACGTTTGTTGAAAGCGCCACCATTACTGGCAATATCGCCGTTTCCCTGACGGTAAACTCGACATGTCTGGTTAACAACGTGAGCAGTGGCACATTCGGAACGCTGGCGTTTGGTCAGGTCGCGGATTTAAACACCAACGTGGACGCCGAGGTGGGCACTACGGGCCTTTCGGTGCTGTGTTCGTCAGGCACCGCCGCCGTGCTCACTATCGGTGCTGGCGCAAATGACGCCAGTGCCGTACGCCGTCTCACCAACGGTGCAGGCACCCCGACACTGATCTCCTATCGCCTTTACAGCAACAGTGCGCGCTCCACGGAAATTGCTATCGGTGGTACCCTTAACGTTCCCGCGGGCACCGGTGTAGCACAAGCAGTGCCTATCTATGGCCGAATCCTTGCGTCCGAGCAAACGCTCAAATACCCCCCTGCGGGCAACTATACAGACACCATTACAGCGACGCTTACCTGGAACTGATAAACAGGAGGACCCTATTGCCATGAAGGCTTGCACCGGGAAAACCACGGGCATCAGCGCAGGGCGTTTTTTCCGCGACCTCATGCCGTCGCTGGCGGTGCTGCTGAGTCTTGCCAATCCGGTGTCGGCGGTAACGGTCAATGGGTCCTTTGACGTGACGGCCACCTTGCAAAATGGCTGCCTGTTTGGCGTTAACAGCAGCAGCTCAAGCAATATGGGAACCCTCAGTTTCGGCTCACAAAGTGCCACTGCCACGAATGTGGATGTGGTCAGCAGTGCAGGCAGTGGCTCAATCGTCGTCACCTGCACGCCCGGTGCATCCGTTTCCATTGCGCTCGATTACGGCGCAAACGGCGGCAGCAGTGCACAGCGCTACCTGAAAAACAGC
>NZ_JAGFPF010000309.1:0-1829 GCF_025962695.1 Candidatus Symbiopectobacterium sp. NZEC135
GGGGGAATAGCGGGAACAATAAAAATTACAGGCTGCGTGCATATCATTGTATTGCTAAAAGACAAATTCTTTCTTTATGCAATATGGATTTCTATGAAACGAAGGATATCAGTACCCTACTAAGAAGAAACCAAGATCATGGCATAATCATTGACCATCCCGATAAATCAATGACGCCTTATGTCGGTGTCAATGGTTTTTATAAAAACAGTGGGGGTGAAATTTTTTATCGCTCTAAAGAGGGCCTTTTTTTTCATGCGAAGGAAAAGAAGAACAATAACAGAGCTATCGTTCCAGAGTATTTTACTCTGCATGGGAAAAATATGGATGGTAGCATAGATGATAAAATGAAAATAACCGCAGTAAGTATTATCAAGGACTTTGATACTAAGAAAATTATTGTTAGTACTCCCGTTGAAGCGCAGGAAACCATCCTGGGAATTGATAAAAAATCATCGATAAAACTGTTGGAATGGCTGGAAATAGGCGGGGAGAAGTATGATGTCGATGTTGACAAACTGGCGGAGATTCCGAAGCGTCTCAGCCAGGATAATAATATGGATGATGTCTATGAAATTTTTGCACGCAGTAGTAAGAAAATCTTGACGTCAATAAAAGAAATGGATGCTGTATTGCCAAAAATGAAAGATCGCTATTTTGGTGAGGAGGGTGAATTCGATTTTAAAAGCTTACCTCAGCTTGCAGCGGAAAGGTCATCTTCGATAATTTATGATATATACAGTGAATCGTTCAATAATGCGGTAAAACACCTCAATGAAGCTGTTTTCGTGATAAAAAACGAACGACATTTTTTTGAGTCTTATGTTTATGATAGAATACAGATAAAAGATAAAAAAGCCTCAAAATTCTTTATTGATTCCCTGCTGAAAAAACTAAAACGAATGACATTTATATTGGATGAAAAAAATAATGAAAATATTATTCTTTTAATAAAAAACAAATCAAAGGAAGCGAGTGTTATACAGCCTGAAACCATAAAAAAGGGTACCGTTCTCGGCCTGTCAGACACCGGCGACCCATTAGACAGGATATTTATCAATACCGCCATATTGCCGGAGGGGTTTAACCCATCGGTGAATGAATTTCAGGGGTTTCAGGAGAAAGAAAAATATATCAATCTGGCGACAAGTACGATGTTACATGAGGCTGTGCATGCTATCGGTCTTCCAGAAGACTATATCTATCTTAGTGTTAAAGAAACGGGAGAGTTTGTTAGTATTGAACGATCTCTTGCTCAAATAAAATATGCCATTGCGAATGATATCATGGACAATGAAAAATTTAGTTATCTTTGTAATCTATATTTTATGAGCAACCCGGTTTATAAGGATTTCTCACTGGAAAGCTTAATGAAGCCAGGCAATCTGCAACGTCTATTTCAGATTGATGATTACTTTAAAGGCATCTTGTTGATCAATAACCCCGATACCGTGAGTCAGATAATCAGCGATGTTGCTAAAAAAAATAACGTACTGCTTCGCAGAGTTAGCGCGCCTTAACAGGGGCGCTAACCAAAACAGAAGATTGGATTACGTTAAGCACAATAGCCAGAGGGGTTGTTGGCTATTGTGTCTTTCTTTAACCTGCGTGGCTTTCGCTCAACGCCAGTTCCACTTCCTGAGCCAGAATCGCAATACCCTGTTCGATTTTTTCGGGTTCAGGCACGTAGTTCATGCGCAAACACTGGTGGGCATGGGGCCAGTCTTCTGCCAATCCGGGGAAGAAATAGTGGCCGGGCACCATCAATACGCCGCGTTTTTTCAGCCGTTGATAGAGCGTTTCCGTTGAGATGGGCAGATCCTTGAACC
>NZ_JAGFPF010000030.1:0-51751 GCF_025962695.1 Candidatus Symbiopectobacterium sp. NZEC135
CACATCTACCGTGGCGCGGGAGGCGTATATTACGCTGCACCGCTGAAAAGTCAACGTTAATTTTTCAATTTCGCGTTCGGCTTTTCTGTTTTACTTCTTACTGTTACCACAACCGCGTGTCGCTGTTGCCGTGTCAGTGGAGGCGCATTATAGGGAGTTCTTTCGCGCTGACAAGCGCTAAATGCAAAAAAAATTCCAAGCGCTTATTTTTAACACAACCACTCTGTATAAAAAAAGCGGCACCTCTGTGCCGCTTAATACTTTTACCATATAAAACATAATGTTAATCACTGTCTAGCAACAATATGCTTTTCGCTGCCCTCAACATCCAAGGTGACCGGTTTTCCCGGAATCAATTTGCCCGAAAGAATTTCCTGGGCCAGCGGGTTTTCAATCTGCTGCTGGATAGCACGTTTGAGCGGTCGAGCACCGTAAACCGGGTCAAAACCACTTAGCCCCAATTGTTCCAATGCCGCCTCGGTCATCGTGACCTGATAGCCACGTTCTTCTAGCCGCTTGTACAACCGCTGCAACTGAATACGCGCGATGGACATAATGTGTGCCTGACCCAATGGGTGGAATACCACAACTTCATCAATACGGTTGATAAACTCCGGCCGGAAACGATGGCTGACCACATCCATAACCATGTCACGCATCCCGACATAATCCATTTCACCGAAATGTTCCTGAATGAGATCGGACCCCAGGTTCGAGGTCATCACGATAACGGTATTACGGAAATCCACCGTTCTGCCTTGCCCATCCGTCAAACGGCCATCGTCGAGCACCTGCAACAGAATGTTGAATACATCTGGGTGGGCTTTTTCAACTTCATCAAGCAGGATCACAGAATAAGGACGCCGCCGAACCGCTTCGGTGAGATATCCCCCTTCTTCATACCCCACGTATCCCGGAGGTGCACCTACCAAACGAGACACCGAGTGCTTTTCCATAAATTCAGACATGTCGATGCGCACCATAGCGTCATCGCTGTCGAACAAGAAGGCCGCCAGTGTTTTACACAGTTCAGTTTTCCCCACCCCGGTTGGCCCCAGGAACAGGAACGATCCAATGGGTCGATTAGGATCGGAAAGGCCTGCACGACTGCGACGAATCGAGTTCGCCACGGCACTGACCGCTTCATCTTGCCCGATAACGCGCTGATGAAGTTCTTGCTCCATACGCAGCAGCTTGTCTCGTTCACTTTCCAACATGCGCGCAACGGGAATTCCCGTCCATCTGGCTAGCACTTCGGCAATTTCAGCATCGGTCACTTTATTGCGTAACAGGTGCATGGTTTTCCCTTCCGCCTGCGTCGCCGCTGCTAGCTGTTTTTCAAGCTCAGGCAAGCGCCCATACTGCAACTCCGACATGCGAGCGAGATCGCCCTGACGACGAGCTTGCTCCAGTTCAATTTTCGCTTGTTCCAATGCGGCCTTGATATTTTGCGTACCGCTGAGAGAGGCTTTCTCCGCTTTCCACTCTTCTTCAAGTTTGGAGTAGTCACGTTCTTTCTGATCAAGCTCTTCGTTCAGCACAGACAGCCGCTTTTGACTGGCCTCATCGGACTCTTTTTTCAGCGCCTGCTGTTCCAGCTTTAACTGGATGATGCGCCTGTCCAAGCGATCCAGTGATTCCGGTTTCGAATCCATCTGCATACGAATGCTTGATGCCGCTTCATCAATCAGGTCAATGGCTTTATCCGGCAGTTGTCTGTCGGCAATGTAGCGGTGCGACAACATGGCCGCCGCCACAATCGCCGGGTCAGTGATTTGCACGTGATGGTGCAATTCATAACGTTCTTTAAGCCCACGCAGAATCGCGATCGTGTCTTCAACATTGGGTTCCGCCACAAACACCTTTTGGAATCGGCGTTCCAGCGCAGCGTCTTTCTCAATGTATTGCCGGTATTCGTCCAGCGTGGTCGCGCCAACGCAATGCAACTCGCCGCGCGCCAATGCGGGCTTGAGCATGTTACCCGCATCCATTGCACCGTCTGCTTTGCCCGCGCCAACCATGGTATGCAACTCATCGATAAACAGAATGACGCTGCCTTCCTGTTTTGCCAGATCGTTCAACACGCCTTTCAGGCGTTCTTCAAATTCACCACGGTATTTAGCACCGGCAATCAATGCCCCCATGTCTAACGACAGCACGCGCTTGTGTTTAAGCCCTTCTGGCACTTCACCGTTGACGATACGCTGGGCTAATCCTTCTACAATTGCCGTTTTCCCGACGCCAGGTTCACCAATCAGCACCGGGTTATTTTTAGTACGGCGTTGCAGCACTTGAATCGTTCTGCGGATCTCTTCATCACGGCCAATAACCGGGTCCAATTTGCCCTGTTCAGCGCGTTCGGTTAAATCGATGGTGAATTTCTTTAGCGCTTGTCGCTGATCTTCCGCATTTTGATCGTTTACCGGTTCACCACCACGTATCTGATCAATGGCTTTAGAGACCGCTTCTTTGGTTGCCCCGGCACGCGCCAGGAGATCGCTTAACGTGCCGCGAGTATCCAGCGCTGCCAGCAAAAACAGTTCAGAAGAGATAAACGCATCACCGCGCTTCTGTGCAATCTTGTCACACAGATTGAGAGTACGGACGAATTCATTGGAGGGTTGCACATCGCCGTCAACGCCCTGCACTTGCGGTAAACGCGCGATGGCCTGTTCTATGTCCGCTTTCAGACGAACAGCGTTGACGCCTGCCGTGGTCAACAGCGGGCTAACCGTACCGCCTTCCTGCTGTAACAACGCACTCATGACATGTAACGGGTCGATAAACTGATGATCCTTACCGAGCGCCAGAGACTGCGCATCCGCAAGGGCAAGTTGGAATTTATTGGTAAGACGATCCAGACGCATAACTCCTCCCATACATACTGGTCAAAATTGCTACTGGAGATTAAATGAGGTCATCCCTCAAAATTTCAAGATTATTTTGCCAGTAATAATAGAAGGAATGCAGTTACTTGCCATGGATCGTCTTAATTCAGTAGGTTATATCAGCCAGATTAAACTTGCCATACGACCTGTAGTTCCATCGCGGCGATATGAGAAAAATTTGTCGGCCTGAGTCACAGTACAGGCATCGCCACCAAAAATTTTCGTCACGCCCTGAGCTTGCAAGCGCAAACGTGCCAGTTGGTAGATATCGGCAATGAACTTGTTATCCTTAGCGATAAATGCGTCTGCGGCGGCAGGATGCTGTTCAATAAACGCATCACGCACCTCAGGGCCAACCTCAAATGCCCGCGGCCCTATCGCCGGCCCAAGCCATGCCATCACGGACGATGTCGGGGCGCGAAAATGACGCAATGTTGCTTCCAGCACGCCAGAACACAAACCGCGCCAGCCCGCGTGCGCGGCAGCCACTTCATCACCGCTCTGCGCGCAAAACAGCACCGGCAAACAGTCTGCGGTCATCACCGCACACACCAAACCGGGTTGGTTGGTGTAGGCCGCATCGCCGGTCGGCACATCTGATGCCGAAGACGCTAATGAAACCACCTGCGTTCCGTGCACTTGATTGAGCCACTGCGGCATGGCGGGCAAATCGGCCAATGTGACCAGCCGCTGACGATTAGCTAACACCGCCTCTGGCCGATCGCCTACGTGCGCACCAAGATTCAACGACTCATAGGGGGTTTGGCTCACGCCGCCCATACGCGTGGTACTACAGGCACGCACACGTTGCGGTGCAGGCCAGTCAGGCAGTATCAGTTCGCTCGTCATCAGCCTCTCGTCACCAATCATATTGATCTTTGAACGCTTCGGCGTCCGCTTTTAATACCTCAATCAAATCAACCATATCTTGTGGTATAGGGGCATGCCACTCCATTTCTATCCCACTGATGGGATGATAAAGGCGCAGCATGGTCGCGTGTAGCGCTTGACGATCGAAAGTGCGCAGTGCTGTCACCAGCTCCTCTGATGCTCCCTTAGGCAAGCGAGGACGGCCGCCATAAAGTTGATCGCCCACCAGCGGGTGGTTGATGTGCGCCATGTGAACGCGGATCTGGTGTGTACGACCCGTTTCAAGACGCAGGCGTAGGCGCGTATGGCTGCGAAAATGCTCCATAATGCGGTAATGCGTCACCGCCGGTTTTCCCATAGGATGCACCGACATATGGGTACGTTTAGTGGGATGGCGGCTCATGGGTTCATTGACCGTGCCACCCGCCGTCATGCGACCAATCGCAACGGCTTCGTACTCACGCGTGATTTCACGCGCCTGAAGCGATTCCACCAGTCGCGTTTGCGCTGGCACGGTTTTCGCTACCACCATCAATCCCGTGGTGTCTTTATCCAGGCGGTGCACAATGCCCGCACGCGGTACGTCACCAATAGCCGGAAAATGGTGCAGCAACGCATTGAGTACGGTGCCATCCGGGTTGCCTGCGCCAGGGTGAACCACCAGATCGCGCGGTTTATTGATCACCAGAATGTCTTGATCTTCATAAACGATATCCAGTGCGATATCTTGTGCTTCCCAGCGAACCTCTTCATCGATCAAGGCATCAATCGTAATGGCTTCACCGCCTAACACTTTCTCTTTTGGCTTATTTATCATATTGCCGTTAATCTGTACCCGATCGTCCAGGATCCATTCTTTTATGCGAGAACGTGAATAATCAGGGAACAATTCGGCCAAAGCCTGATCTAACCGTTGACCGAGTTGAGACTCAGCCACCGTTGCGGTGAGTTGTACTTGTTGTGCCATAGTTGCAGCTTCTTCGTTAACGTTGGGTTTTCGCGGCGATGCCGTTTAAAATAATGTACTATTGTAGCTAGTCTTACCCGGGAGCGTAACGGCCAGTCTCCCGGCATAACACTCTGAGGATAATCAAAACGTTATGATGCGTATGAAATATCTGGTGGCTGCAGCCACGTTGAGCCTGGCGCTAGCGGGTTGCTCCAACAGCTCCAAGGATACGGTTCCTGACAGCCCGCCTTCTGAAATTTATGCTACCGCTCAACAAAAATTGCAGGACGGTAACTTTAAAGCAGCAATCACGCAGTTGGAAGCATTGGATAACCGATATCCTTTCGGGCCCTATTCTCAGCAAGTGCAGCTTGACCTGATTTATGCCTATTACAAGTCCGCAGAACTGGCGATGGCGCAAGCCTCCATTGACCGCTTCCTGCGCCTCAACCCGACACACCCAAGTGTGGACTATGTCCTGTACATGCGTGGTTTAACCAACATGGCCCAGGATGATAGCGCACTTCAAGGGTTCTTTGGCGTTGATCGCTCTGACCGCGACCCACAATATGCACGCGCGGCTTTTCGTGACTTCCGCCAGTTGCTGCAAGCGTATCCTCGCAGCCAGTTTGCCACGGATGCGGGCAAACGTCTGGTATTCCTGAAAGAGCGTTTAGCTAAATACGAACTTTCAGTGGCGGAATACTACACCAAACGCGGTGCCTACGTCGCCGTTGTTAATCGTGTAGAACAGATGATGCGTGATTTCCCGGACACGCAAGCAACAAGAAAAGCGCTTCCGTTAATGGAAAATGCGTATAGAGAGCTCCGGCTGCTGGGTCAGGCGGATAAAGTCGCGAAAATCGTTGAGGCCAATCCCGCTTAACCAAAGAGCGGCACAGTCCCTACTCACACGCGTAAACATAAAAAAACGGCAACCTTGGTTTGCCGTTTTTTTATTCGGGCGCCGGAACAGCATCCAAACATCATCCCGCCACTGCTCTTGTCTGGACGCCATCGATCTCATTGATAATGCCACCAGTTGCATCAGGCCTCAAGCCTTGCGTCACGCTTCCTCTATGCGCTTCACAAATTGCAACGCGGTGATCCGACCAGCCAAATAAAAGTGACTTAGATCACGATTTTTATCCCATTTACAGCTATGCTGAAGCTATCTAAGTGAGACGGCACAAGCAGAGAGGTATGTTCTATGACGATCAACATTACCAGTAAGCAAATGGAAATCACCCCCGCAATACGTCAGCATGTCGAAGACCGTCTAACCAAGCTGGATAAATGGCAAACTCACCTGATTAACCCACATATTATTTTATCCAAAGAACCGGTGGGTTTTGTTGCCGACGCGACCATCAGTACGCCCAATGGTCCCTTGGTCGCCAGCGCCAAGCATGAAGATATGTACGCTGCCATTAATGAGCTGCTCGCGAAACTGGAGCGCCAACTGAACAAGATGCAGCATAAAGGAGAAGCCCGTAGGGCAACGACGGCCGGCGTCAAAGACGCGGATATTGAGCTGTCATAACCGACCAGATAACTGTAGCCAACAACGCGCCGTCAGGGCGCGTTTTTGTTTCTGAGGAGAAAGCCCCTTCGCTTTTTAGTTGACAGAACGAAAAGCCAACAGTTACTTTACAGGGGTACTTTTACCCCATGAACGCGTAAGCACTGAACAGGTAACCGATGAGCCACACACCGTTTTTCTTCGTATTCTTTTTTACCTTCCCCTGATTGGGAGGCGATTCGTCATATTGAAAGAATACGAAGACGAACCAGAAAGCCTCCTGAACAGGGGGCTTTTTTTATGCACTTATTTATACGCACCGTATGGATAAAAATGAGTTTACAGGTAACACAACCATGACAGACAACCCTTTACTGGCCTTACGTGAACGCATCACCGAGTTAGATTTAAAGCTGCTTGAACTGCTGGCCGAGCGGCGAGAGTTGGCATTGGAAGTGGCCCGCGCGAAGTTGCACACGCATCGCCCGATTCGCGACAAAGAACGAGAAAGAGATTTGCTGGATAAACTTATCGAAGCGGCAAAACCCTATCATCTCGATGGACACTACATTACGCGCTTGTTTCAACTGATTATTGAAGACTCCGTGCTAACGCAGCAGGCACTGTTGCAGCACCATCTTAACCCCACCGGAGCCCACTCGGCGCGTGTCGCCTTTCTTGGCCCCAAAGGCTCTTACTCCCATCTGGCTGCCCGGCAATATGCCGCGCGCCATTTTGAACAGTTGGTCGAGTGCGGCTGCCAGAAGTTTCAGGATATCTTCGCGATGGTGGAAACCGGTCAGGCGGACTACGGCGTCCTGCCTATTGAGAACACCACGTCGGGTGCAATCAATGACGTGTACGATCTCCTGCAACATACCGGGCTGTCGATTGTGGGCGAACTCACCCACCCTATCGATCACTGTATGCTGGTCGCAACCGACACGGATTTAAGTCAAATCACGACCGTCTACAGTCACCCACAACCCTTCCAGCAGTGCAGCCATTTTATCCAGCGCTATCCACAGTGGAAAATCGAGTATTGTGAAAGCACAGCGGCAGCGATGGAAAAAGTCGCCTCATTGAATTCCCCCCACGCCGCTGCGCTGGGCAGCGAAGCCGGTGGATCACTTTATCAACTGCGCGTGCTGGAACATAACCTGGCGAACCAGACCCAAAACACCACCCGCTTTATCGTGTTGGCACGTAAGCCGATTGATGTCTCTGAGCAAGTCCCCGCCAAAACCACGTTGATCATGGCGACAGGTCAGCAATCGGGGGCATTGGTAGAAGCACTGCTGGTGCTACGCGAACACAGCATCATTATGACAAAACTGGAATCTCGTCCTATTTACGGTAACCCCTGGGAAGAGATGTTTTATATTGATGTGCAGGCTAACCTGCGTGGGGATGAATTACAAAAAGCACTGAAAGAGTTATCGGGCATTACGCGCTCGCTGAAAGTGCTCGGCTGTTACCCCAGTGAGAACGTCGTTCCCGTTGAGATGCACTAAAATTGTCACTCCCGGCTTCAGGCCGGGAGTTGATTCATGCCGTTCAGGTACGACTATCGTTAGCTTGTTTCAGCAAAGCGCGACTTTCCACCTGAAAGCGCTGGGCATAATCGCCAAACCAATGCTCCACTTTCTTGAAGCTGGCGATAAACGCCGCTTTGTCTTTGCTTTCCAACAGCGCAATCGCTTCGCCGAAACGGGCGTAATAGCGTTTGATCAAGGCCAGATTATTTTCGGATGACATGATGATATCGGCATAAAGCTGCGGGTCTTGTGCGAACAACCGTCCTACCATCACCAACTCCAACCGGTAAATCGGTGAAGACAACGCAAGCAACTGCTCAAGCTGCACATTCTCCTCCGCCAAATGCAACCCGTAGGCAAACGTGGCAAAGTGACGCAATGCCTGAATAAACATCATATTTTGATCGTGTTCAACCGCACTGATGCGATGCAGTCGTGCGCCCCATACCTGAATTTGCTCCAACAGCCATTGATACGCTTCAGGCTGGCGACCATCACAATACACCACGACTTGCTTGGCAAGGCTACCGCTGTCCGGTCCGAACATCGGGTGCAAACCCACTACCGGGCCGGAATGTGCCGCCAGCATCGCCTGCAACGGCCCATTTTTCACCGAAGCAAGATCCACCAGAATACAATCCTCCGGCAAGCGCGGTAACTGTGCGATCACCTGTTCCGTCACGTGAATGGGCACACTGACGATCACCATGCCAGCATCCGCCAACAGGCTCTCAGCCTGCGGCCAATCGTCTTTTTCCAACAGCCTTACTTCGTAGCCAGACAAACGCAGCATTTTTTCGAACATACGCCCCATCTGCCCGCGTCCACCTACAATGACGACAGGCCGCAGTTGCGGACACAGCGTTTTAAAGCCTTTGTCATTTTCACTGGCATAGGATTCTCGCATCACCCGGCGCAGAACATCCTCAATAAGATCCGCAGGCACGTTGAGTGCCTCGGCCTCTTCACGACGAGAACGCAGCATCGCAGCCTCGCGATCGGGAGCATAGATAGGGAGACCATAGCGGCTTTTTACTTCTCCGACTTCTGCCACGAGTGCCAGCCTGCGCGCCAACAAACCAAGCAGCGCCTTATCCACCTCATCAATCTGATCCCGCAACGCGGTCAGTTCTGCAACCATGTTCTGTTATTCTCCCAACGATGAACGGCGTGCCGCCCCTAGCTCCTGATGCACCGATCTCAGCAACGCATCGGTGCTTTCCCAATTGATGCAAGCATCCGTCACCGATACACCATATTGCATTGCCGAACGCGGTTGTTCTGATGACTGATTGCCTTCATGAATATGGCTTTCCAACATCATGCCAATAATGGAACGGTTACCCGCTTTAATTTGCTCAACAATGGATGACACCACCTGCGGTTGGCGGCGGTAATCTTTATTCGAGTTGCCATGGCTGCAATCTATCATGAGTGAAGGCGTTAAGCCCGCAGCCTGCATCTGTTTTTCACATTCCGCGACATCTTGTGCGCTGTAGTTCGGCTGCTTGCCGCCACGCAAAATAACATGACCGTCGCTGTTACCCTGGGTTTGCAGCAGGCAGACCTGACCAGTCTGGTTGATACCCACAAAACGGTGCGGCATTGCGGCAGCTTTCATCGCATTAATGGCCGTGCCCAGGCTACCATCGGTGCCATTCTTGAAACCCACGGGCATCGAAAGGCCAGAAGCCATTTCACGGTGCGTCTGCGATTCAGTGGTACGCGCACCAATCGCTGACCAACTGAACAGATCGCCCAGGTATTGTGGACTGTTGGGATCCAATGCTTCTGTCGCCAAAGGCAGCCCCATGTTCACCAGGTTCAGCAGCAGCTCACGTGCAATATGTAACCCCGCCTCCACGTCGAAGGAGCCATCCATATAAGGGTCATTGATGAGACCTTTCCAACCGACGGTAGTACGCGGTTTTTCAAAGTAAACGCGCATGACAATGTACAACCGATCGCTCAATTCGGCTGATAGCGTATGCAAGCGGCGGGCATACTCCAACGCGGCATCCGTGTCGTGAATGGAGCAAGGTCCACACACCACCAATAAACGGTTATCGCGACCGTGGATAATATCGGAAATGGTACGGCGCGCCGTGGCTATCGCCTGCTCTTCTTGCACATTGAGCGGGAATTTTGCCTTAAGCTCGTCGGGCGTAATCAGTACTTGTTCATCGGCAATATTGATGTTGTTGAGCGAATCTTTTTGCATGTTCATTTTCCTGGACAGTTCTTGAGTAGCGTAGCGCGCTTTCCGCCGCCACATTGATTTCAAGATACCACAACATGTAAAGATTTCAATCCATATAGTGTAAATATAAAATTACTGATTTACCCTCCCATGAATCTTACGTTCGCCTCGCGGCTTACGGGCTTTCCTCGCTTATCTCAATGCAAATAGTGATAGAATCAGTGCAACAGGAGGAAAGCATGCTGAGAGCCATCCTAATTGACGACGAGCAACTGGCTCGCGAAGAGTTGTTGCTATTACTGGATAAAGAAGATGACATTGAGGTGATAGCGCAGTGCAGCAACGCGCTGGAAGCGATACCGGTAATTAACCGACTTCAACCGGATGTGATCTTTCTAGATATCCAGATGCCGAAAATCAGTGGGTTGGAACTGGTTGCCATGCTCGACCCTGACAGCATGCCTTATGTTGTTTTTGTCACAGCCTATGACGAATACGCGGTGCGCGCTTTTGAGGAACATGCCTTTGATTATTTGCTCAAGCCGCTGGACAATCAGCGACTGACAAAAACGCTTAATCGTCTTCGCCGCGGCACATCCGTAAATAAAAATGTACAACTCATTGCGGAGCCTCAACTGAGACACATTCCGTGCCACGGTCACAACCGTATTTTTCTCCTCAAGATCGAAGAAGTCGAATACCTTTGTTCAGAGCTGAGTGGCGTTCACGTCGTAGGGCTCAATCAGTCCGGTTATACCCAGCTCTCGTTAAAAACGCTGGAAGAGAAAACGCCTTTTGTACGCTGCCACCGCCAATATATGGTGAATACCGAATTACTTCAGGAAATACAGTTGATGGATAACGGTGGCGCAGAAGTCATTACCCACACGGGTAAACACATTCCAGTCAGCCGGCGCTATCTCAAAATTTTAAAAGAGAAGCTTGGCATTACCTGATGCCAAGCCCTTTCCAATGAGGATGTTGGGATGAAATTTGGGTACATATTATCCATGACATTGCTACTTGTGAGCTGCCAGACAAGCCAGATGTCTGTGCCAGAAAAGTCTAACTTTCTTTGGTACAATATGGGGTTTAGTGATGCAATGAGCGGGAATGTGGTGAAAGATAATGATGCTTTAGTTGAGTGGTCTGGTGATACAGCCGTTGAGCGGACTCCCTATTTACGTGGTTATCAGGATGGGCAGGCCACGTTGTGCCATACGGATCAAATGAAAGCATGGGGGAAAACAGGCAAAGACTTTCCCGCCAGTTGTGATGGCGCAGAGAATGCTGAGCAATTAAAAGCCGATTGGTTAAGTGGGGCAAGTCACTAGTTTAGAGACGATGAATTATCCCCGATTGTTACCGACCTTTTAATGCAGGAATCTTCCCCATTCCACAATAAATGTCTGGAAGTGCCGAATTAGGATTAATTTTATCAATAATGCTGTTGATACATTCAGTTGGGCTGGAATAATCAGCATCATTTAAATGCTCAACAATAATTTTATACACTTCATATATATCTTTGAACACAGTGCTATGCTCCAAATTTAATTTAATATAGCAAACCTCTTTATTATTACCTACATGCTTATTTTTACCGCCGGCCGCACTAAACACATACATATCTTGGTTTGGCGCAACAAGACCTAGTACTTTATGTTCACTATGTTCAATAACGCCAAGGAAATCCTTCACCTTTGTCATAAAGGCAAATGAATACATCCCTTGCGTAAATATCGTTTTCAGCTCAGCGCTAATAGTTTCTTCTTTATATATCATTGGGTGTGCAGGAGGGTAAATTAACATCGCATTCTCAGCCACAGTCACCATCTCAGCGTCAGCATCCATTCTAGCCTTAATGCATGTTGCTCGTTCGATTAGACTTGGAAATTTATCTGAAAGCTCTCGCTTATTATTGAGCACATCAACAGTCAACATTCGTGCGATCTGAGATAGTGTTTTGTTTATATAGATTTTTTTATCCTCTCTTGTACCAATACGTGCCCCCCAAGGACGCGTCTCTCGCATCACAGTACAGTAACCATTTTTACTGGTCACCTCTTCTATAAACTCAATTTTTTTCCCATACCCCAAAGGGATAATAATTTTTTGCATATTTTCATCAATTGCTCCTAGCAGCATTTCTGTCATTCTCACATAATCTAGTAATGCAGCTTCTCTTCTATTCCCCTCAATATACAGGATTAAATAATGGCTTAACCCGAGCGTTATGAGTCTCAATATTTTCCTAGCATCCTCACTCAGTGCAACTTTATTGACGGGTGAATCTAACCCTCCCTTTAATACACTACATTCACCAGAAGAGATTGAACTCTCATACTCATTCAAAAATGCACAATATGTCGATGAACAAGATATTTGGTTAGCCATTTATATGCACCCTATTAGATGATTAAAAATCAAAAGTAGCACACAAGCAAAAATACTCACCATTAGGCATTAACCCCAATACCCATCATTACATACATGACTATAATTACATTGAAAGGATATAAAATTAAAAGCATAAAAAAAGGGCTTAGCCACTGGCCAAGCCCTTGATAACTAAAAGCTTTTGGATGTCGCGTTAGCGAACTCTTAGTTAAGACGCTCTTTGATACGAGCAGACTTACCAGTGCGCTCACGCAGGTAATACAGTTTAGCCTGGCGTACTGCACCACGACGTTTCACAGTGATGCTGTCAACAACCGGAGAGTGAGTCTGGAATACACGCTCTACGCCTTCGCCGTTAGAAATTTTGCGAACAGTGAATGCAGAGTGCAGACCGCGGTTACGAATAGCGATAACCACGCCCTCGAATGCCTGCAGACGTTTTTTGCTACCTTCAACGACCCATACCTTCACTTCAACGGAATCACCCGGACGAAATGCAGGTACGTCCTGTTTCATCTGCTCTTGTTCAAGCTGCTTAATAATGTTGCTCATAATATGTCTCTTACCCTAGGTAAACTGATACATGAGTACGCGCACCGAAGTGCAGCGCCCTAATCCTCTCGTTGCTCGGGCTGATGTTCACGTTGGAACTCAGTCAGCAACGCCGTTTGCTCGTCAGTCAGAGCTAGGCTTTTCAGAAGTTCAGGTCTTCTAAGCCAAGTTCGGCCAAGCGACTGCTTTAATCGCCAGCGACGTATTTCAGCATGGTTTCCCGACAGTAACACCGGGGGAACCTCCACGCCTTCCAGCACTTCAGGACGAGTGAAGTGCGGACAATCCAACAGCCCATCCGCAAAGGAGTCCTCTTGTGCAGAAGACTCATGCCCCAGCACGCCGGGAATAAAACGGGATACCGAGTCGATAAGCACCATTGCTGGCAACTCACCACCACTGAGAACGTAATCCCCAATTGACCATTCTTCATCAATTTCGGTTCTGATTACGCGCTCGTCAATCCCTTCATACCGGCCACACACCAGAATCAACTTCTGATAGGTTGCGAGCTGCCTTACGCCCTGTTGATCCAGCTTACGGCCCTGCGGTGACAAATAAATCACCTTGGCGCCGTCGCCTGCCGCGGCCTTTGCTTCATGAATAGCATCCCGCAAGGGTTGCACCATCATCAGCATACCGGGGCCACCACCATAAGGTCGATCGTCCACGGTACGATGCCGATCGTAAGTGAAATCACGAGGATTCCAACACGTTACGTTCAGCAGGCCATTTTTTACTGCCCGACCAGTGACTCCATAATCAACCACTGCGCGAAACATCTCGGGAAACAGGCTAATCACCCCAATCCACATTTTTTCGTTCCACTCAGTTCGTTCGTTTGATTCAGAGCTCAAAAACTCGGGTCCCAATCTACTTCAATCGTTTTCGTAGAAAGGTCTACGTGCTTGATAACCTGTCCGGTCAGAAACGGAATCAACCGTTCCTTCGCGCCGAAGGCATCTTTCAGGTTAGCTTTGACCACCAATACATCGTTAGAACCGGTTTCCATCATATCAATGACTTTGCCCAGCTGATATCCCGCAGATGTAACGACTTCGCAGCCAAAAAGATCCTTCCAGTAATAATCACCTTCCTCCAAATCAGGAAGCTGGGCAGAATCTACAACGATCTCAGCGTTCGTTAATAAATTTGCCGCATCGCGATCATCAACACCTTTTACTTTGATGATCAGATCCTGATTGTGGTGTTTCCAGCTTTCGATCTCGACAATTTGCCAGGATCCCTGAGACTGGATGTACCAAGGCTGATAATCAAAAATGCTTTCGGTTTCTTCGGTGGAGGAAAACACTCTGAGCCAACCCCGAATACCATACGTTGACCCCATTTTTCCCATCACGATGGGATTAACAGGAGATGACGGGTTAAGTTGCTTGCTCATTGTCACCACCGCAGCAGATTACGCAGCTTTTTTAGCATCTTTGATCAGCGCAGAAACGCGATCAGAGATAGTTGCACCTTGGCCAACCCAATGTGCAATACGGTCCAGATCCAGACGCAGAGCTTCGGCTTGACCGGCTGCGATCGGGTTGAAGAAACCGACGCGCTCGATGAAACGACCGTCGCGTGCATTGCGGCTGTCAGTCACGACGACTTGATAAAACGGGCGTTTTTTCGCGCCGCCACGTGCCAAACGAATTGTTACCATAACATCCTCTTTAGTTAATAAAACAGCCGGGCCCCATCGAGGAACGGGGCCCAGGTGTCATATAAAAAGCCCGAAAATTTTACTCATTTTGGCGCAAAAAGCAATCTAAAGCGTTAATTTGCGCTGCCAAGAGCAAAAAAATCGCTGTTAACGCCCCGGAAAGCCCGGCGGCATCATGCCTTTCATGCTACGCATCATTTTTGCCATACCGCCATTTTTCATCTTTTTCATCATGCGCTGCATGTCGTCAAACTGTTTTAACAAGCGATTGACGTCTTGCACCTGCATGCCTGAACCTGTGGCGATACGACGCTTACGTGACCCTTTGATGATTTCCGGTTTGGCGCGCTCTTGTTGCGTCATCGAGTTGATGATGGCCTCCATACGCACCAGCACTTTGTCATCCATTTGGGATTTGACGTTGTCCGGCAACTGCCCCACGCCCGGCAACTTGCTCATCATGCTGGCCATACCGCCCATATTACGCATCTGCTTAAGCTGATCGAGGAAGTCGGTTAAATCAAAGCCGTCCCCCTTTTTCAGCTTTTTCGCCAGTTTTTCCGCCTGGGAGCGGTCAACTTTGCTTTCAATATCTTCGATCAGGGAAAGCACATCCCCCATACCGAGAATACGTGACGCAATTCGCTCAGGGTGGAACGGCTCCAACGCTTCCGTCTTTTCGCCGACGCCGAGGAATTTGATCGGTTTGCCGGTGATATGACGGATTGACAGCGCAGCACCGCCGCGCGCATCACCATCAATTTTAGTCAGAATCACACCGGTGAGGGGCAGCGCTTCATTGAAGGCTTTTGCGGTATTCGCCGCATCCTGCCCGGTCATGGCATCAACCACAAACAGGGTTTCGACCGGCTTGATAGCCGCATGCACCTGCTTGATTTCGTCCATCATCGCTTCGTCTACGTGCAGACGACCGGCGGTATCCACCAGCAGCACATCATAAAACTTCAGCTTGGCGTGTTGCAGCGCGCGGTTGACTATATCAAGCGGTTTTTCGTGTGCGTCGGAGGGGAAGAAATCCACCTCAACCGTTTGTGCCAGGGTTTCCAACTGTTTGATCGCCGCAGGGCGATATACGTCCGCGGAAACCACCAGCACTTTCTTCTTGTGCTTTTCACGCAGGAATTTGCCCAGCTTAGCCACGCTGGTGGTTTTACCCGCCCCTTGCAAACCCGCCATCAGCACCACGGCCGGCGGCTGAGCGGCCAGATTCAGGGCTTCGTTGGTTTCTCCCATCGCGGCAACAAGTTCATTTTTGACGATCTTGATGAATTCCTGGCCCGGCGACAGGCTTTTGTTTACCTCTTGCCCGACGGCACTTTCCTTGACCCGATTGATAAAATCACGCACCACAGGGAGTGCCACATCGGCTTCAAGTAAGGCCATACGCACTTCGCGCAGGGTGTCTTTGATGTTGTCTTCAGTCAACCGTCCGCGGCCACTGATGTTGCGCAATGTGCGCGAGAGTCTGTCAGTTAAGTTATCAAACATTATCTTGTGCTCAACGAAAGGCGGGCCGCATACGCGACACTCTGGACAAATATGGCTGATTATACCATGAAAGACGAAACGATTGCTGTGAAGCGCGACGATAACCGGTTGGTGCGTGACGAGACAACCGCTATACTGGCACTCCCTATCACTTCAGCAGCCGCTCAATGTGTTGATCACTATGCCACTCTTTGCCATTACAGCGTTAGTCGCCTATTCAATCAGCCTGGGACTGATTATTCCTGGCCTATTGCGCAAACAGAGTGCCTACCGCCGGTTGGCGATGATCTCTGCGGCAGTGGCCCTGATCTGCCACGCCATTACGCTCTATCACCGCATTTTTGATGTGCAAACCGGGCAAAATCTGAGTCTGTTGAATATCGGCTCTACCATCAGCCTGATAATATGCGCCGTGATGACGTTTGTTGCATCGCGCAATCGGGGCTGGTTTCTGTTGCCTATCGTTTACGCGTTTGCGCTGATTAATCTGGCCTTTGCCAGCTTTTTGCCCGGTGAGTTTATAACGCATCTGGAAAAATCCCCGGGGCTGCTGTTACATATCGGGCTGGCGTTGTTCTCTTATGCCACCCTGATTATTGCCGCGCTCTATGCGCTGCAATTAGCACTGATCGATTATCTGCTCAAAAACAAAAAGCTGAGCATCGTGTCTGAAATGCCACCGCTGTTGGGCATTGAGCGCAAGATGTTTCATGTCACGCAGATTGGTGTCATCCTGCTGACGATGACATTATGCAGTGGCTTGTTTTACATGGATAACATCATCGAGAACAAAGAGAATCTTCACAAGGCGCTGTTTTCCCTGTTTGCCTGGTTCAACTATATTCTGCTGCTATGGGGACATTATCACGAAGGGTGGCGCGGACGCCGGGTGGTATGGTTCAGCATGGTGGGTGCGCTGTTACTGACGCTGGCCTACTTCGGCAGCCGTGTTATCCAGCACTTTGTTGCACAGTAATACGCGTCACTGGTAACGAGACACAAACAAAAAAGGCACCTGATGAAGGGTGCCTTTTTTATTTTTTAGATATGCAATTCTGCCAGTTTATCTTTCGGTAACGCCAGATCGTCGTTCTGGTTGACGCCAATCGGATGTGCCAGAATATGGCGTGCAATGTCCTGGGCCTCTTCCAGAGAGTGCATCTCATAAGTGCCGCACTGGAACTCGTTCAGTTCAGGGATTTTACGCTGATCGGTCACTTTGAGCACATCCTCCATTGCCGCGCTCCAGGCATTCGCCACGCGCTGCTCAGCCGGGGTGCCAATCAGGCTCATGTAGAATCCCGTGCGGCAGCCCATCGGAGAGATATCGATAATTTCGACGCCATCACCGTTGAGATGGTTGCGCATGAAACCGGCAAACAGGTGTTCCAGCGTATGAATACCGCGCTCCGGCATCACCTCTTTATTCGGGCGACAGAAACGCAGATCGAACACGGTAATGGTGTCGCCATGAGGGGTTGTCATGGTTTTAGCCACTCGAACCGCCGGTGCGGCCATGCGGGTATGGTCTACGGTAAAGCTATCTAATAACGGCATGTTGCCACCTCCTCATAAAAAAATGACTTTTTTCATCTTTCCAAGAAACTTTTTGGTTCCCAACGAGTCTGACTCTATGAAAGACGCGCATTTATTATCATCATCCCTATTTCTCAGAGATGTTTTTCGGCCACGGCTTATACCGTGGCCTTTTCTTTATCTACTGTACGCTCACGCCTGAGTCGCTGCCAGATAAGCGTCGAACGACAGCGTATCTTGCGCTTCCAGCGCGCGCTGTTTTTGCCAGGCGCGTTCACTCTCGGTAGCAAACTGCGCCTCCGTCAACACCGCCAAAGGCTCCTGACTGAGCTGCTCACGATAACGATCTGCTAGCGCCAAGCCAAGATTACCGCAGCCCTGCGCTTTCAATAGCGGCAATAAACGCCCGGAGAATGTGTTTTCCGGTTTATCAAACCCTACGCTCAACGCATCGCAAACCTGCTGGTAATAGGGCTGTTCATGTTCTCTATCCAGCACTTCTGCCACGCGGCGCAGATCGCGGAACAAGGCATGCCCGACATCGGCCAGTGGCTGCTGTCGCGTTTCACATCCCATACCGACGGTCAAACCCGGTTTACGCCCTTCCAGAATAATACGGTTCCAGTTTTTACGGGTACATTGCAGCTCGGCGCTATCCATTTCCGGCGCATCAGCCAGTGCACACCAGATCAGGAACAGGTCTAGGAAACGCACCTGCTCGGCGCTGACTCCTGATGGCGTAAAGGGATTGATATCCAGCGAGCGGACTTCAATATACTCAATGCCGCCGCGCATCAGCGCATCAGAGGGCGTTTCGCCACTGCGTGTGACGCGTTTAGGGCGGATCGGCGCATACAGCTCATTTTCAATCTGTAACACGTTGGTATTGAGCTGCACGTAGCGATCGCCTTGTTTAACACCCATCGCGGCATATTCCGCTGACGGCGTTTTTATCGCACGCTTCAGTGCTGCCACATATCCATCGAGCGTGTTAAACGTGATGCCCAGATTGCTTTGTGATTTATTGGTGTAGCCCAGATCGCTCAAACGCAACGAGGTGGCGTAGGGAAGATAGTAGAGCCCGTTTTCGCCACGTTCGAACGGCAGTGCCGTTTCACGCCCCTGCAAAAAAGAAGAGCAGATGGCGGGCGATGCGCCAAACAGGTACGGGATCACCCATCCGAAACGGTAGTAGTTACGGATCAAACGAAAATAACCGGCGGATATCTCCTGTTTACCGCTTTCAGCGTCAGCAACGCCAGCGCGCGCCTGCCAGAATGCCAGCGGCAGCGAAAAGTTGTAATGCACGCCGGAAATGGTCTGCATCAACGCCCCGTAGCGGTTTTTCAACCCCTCACGATAGAGCGTTTTAAACCGGCCAACGTTCGATGTGCCGTACTGAGCCAGCTCGATATTCGTCTCATCGGGAATAAAACACGGCATGCTAAACGGCCATAACCGCTCAGAACCGATGTTACGCGCGACATAACGGTGAATGTCCTGTAAGAATGCCAACAGGTGATCGACATCCTGATCAACAGGCGTAATAAATTCCAATAAGGATTCTGCGAAATCCGTTGTGATCCAGGGATGGGTTAATGCCGCCCCTAAATTTTCTGGGTGCCCTGTCTGTGCCAAATGTCCATTGGGCTGTACGCGTAACGTTTCGCGCTCAATACCGCGTTGAATCCCCTTCACCGCATCAGGGTGATGTTCAAGCCAGGTCAACGCTTGTGATATATCCGGGATCAAATCGACCTCCCGCTGTTAGATGTAATGATTGTTCGCATAATGAAATCGTATCATCTCTACTAAAATACAGTGCTACACGTTATGACCACAAAGTCATTCCTTGTAATGCCACGATGGCCACCACGATATAACGCAGCGCTTTCCCGATACAGATAAAAAGCGTGGAGTACAACCACGGCATGCGCAGCCATCCCGCCGCAACGCACAGCACATCGCCAATAACAGGCACCCAACTCAACAAAAGCGCCGCCGGACCATAACGCTGCAACCAGCGTAGCGCCGTCAACGTGCCGGTACGCGGTTTTGGCTGTGGTAGGATACGCCCCAGCACCAGATTGGTCATGCCGCCCAGCGTGTTGCCTATCGTCGCTACAACAAGCAACGGCACCACACCAGTAACCTTCGCCACCAATAAAGAGACCAGCAGCACTTCAGAGCTGCCGGGCAATAATGTCGCACTGAGAAAACTACTCCAGAAGAGAGAAACCAGTCCCCAGAAGGCACTCACCGCGTGCGCACATCGACAACGGCCATGTTTGCGCGCTGTGCGGCCTGAATGCCGAAATCCGCATCTTCAAATACCACACAGGCTTCAGGCTCTACCTGCATAAGCTGGGCGCAGCGCAGGAAGGTATCAGGAAACGGTTTATGATGCAGGACATCCTCTGCACCGACAATACCAACAAAGTAGTCGCGCAAGCCAAGATGCCGTAACAGCCGGTCAGCCAGATAACGTGGACTACCGGTGCCAACCGTCATGGGTCGACGCCCCTGATACGCTTTCACCACCTCAATCAAGGGCAGCGGCTTTACCGTATCAAACAGCATCTCTTCCACCAGCGCCAGCTTTTCAGTCGCCAGCGCCTTCGGATCCATATCCACGTTATGCTGTGCCAAGATCACCGCGGCGATTTTTTCAATGGGAGCACCATTGTAGGCCGCCATTTCCTGAGCATTATAGGTCATGCCGTACTTGCCCAAAATCGTGTGCCAGGCAGCTCGGTGTGTGGGTTCGGTATCGAGGATGGTGCCATCCATATCAAAAATGAGGCCTTGATAACGATCGTACATCGTGACTCCGTGAATAGCGCCAAAAGAGCCGTTACTTTAGCGCAAAGTCAAAATGATGTCGCTGGTTCAATAAAACCACAATAAGCAAGGTTATCTGTGTATGAACGGTTGACAGTAATACGCAGGCAGAGTGCCCATAATGCTGAAGGTGAAACCCGAGAAAACGTGAGGGATAATGACTTGCAGCAAGAGGAATGGTGCATCCAGGAGGATTCGAACCTCCGACCGCTCGGTTCGTAGCCGAGTACTCTATCCAGCTGAGCTATGGATGCATTGAAAACAACAATTCGCCAGTTATAAAAACCTGAGATACTTATTTTGGGATTGACATCGAAGAATGGTGCATCCAGGAGGATTCGAACCTCCGACCGCTCGGTTCGTAGCCGAGTACTCTATCCAGCTGAGCTATGGATGCATAAAAATTCTTTGTATCAAGCAGCGTTCGCTTAAACGCGTAAGAGTAACAACATTCACTATTATCATAACCCTGATAGATACGTAACTTTCATCATTTATCATCGGTGTTATGGTGCATCCAGGAGGATTCGAACCTCCGACCGCTCGGTTCGTAGCCGAGTACTCTATCCAGCTGAGCTATGGATGCATAGTAAATGGCGGTGAGGGAGGGATTCGAACCCTCGATGCAGCTTTTGACCGCATACTCCCTTAGCAGGGGAGCGCCTTCAGCCTCTCGGCCACCTCACCAATACGCTAACCTTCGAACCGCGATGATGATGTTTCCTTCATCGTGCTCACCGGTACTGCGTGGCGCACATATTACTTTCCCGGACTTATAAGTCAAACAATTTTTCCCAACTCGTGGTTGTTTGAACAAATCACACCCAACACGCGCAGATTCACAGCGAAAAGTCTATTTTATCAACAGCGTTAATGGCTATTGATGTTTCTGACAAAACGCACGCATAGGAAACTAAAACGGCACGGGAAGAGATTCAGGGAGGCTAAAACGAACGCGTCCCGCCTGAAAGGCGAGACGCTTGGTAAATCAGTAGGACGTCGGTTGCGACTTTTCCGCTTGGATCCGCTGGTAAATCTCTTCGCGGTGAACAGAAACTTCTTTCGGCGCATTAACACCAATACGAACCTGGTTGCCCTTTACCCCTAGCACGGTAACCGTCACCTCATCGCCAATCATGAGGGTTTCGCCAACTCGACGAGTCAAAATAAGCATTCTTTGCTCCTTGAAAGATTATAAAGAGTCGGGTCTCTTTGTCTCCCCGCCATTCTCCATCATGCGCCGTGAAAACATAAACCTAAATGGGGAAACACACTCCGCCATCTTACTCCAGTGTATCGTTACTTTTAGTTTAGTCGATGTCAGCCGTTTTCGCTGTTTTATCACGACATTTGTTATCACAACAAAGGGCTACGGTATGCTTACGCCTACTAACACAAGCTCGGCAGACCGACATTTCCCCCAAAGCACTTCCTTGGCCTAAGGGGGAAAACGCCAAAATGAATATTTTGGCGTTTCGTTGAGATAACACACTATTTATAGTTATAGCCTATCCGTTACCCATGTTTCAACGCTAGATAGTGCCGAAGGTAAAGCCGCAGGGTTGTTCCCACCGGCTTGAGCCATATCTGGACGCCCGCCTCCTTTACCACCGACCTGTTGAGCGATAAAGCCAATCAATTCACCGGCTTTAACACGATCGGTCAAATCCTTCGTGATACCGGAAATTAAGCTGACTTTATCTTCTGAGACGGTTGCCAGCACAATGATAGCTGAACCGAGCTGGTTCTTCAGATCGTCCACCATAGTACGCAATAATTTCGGGTCGGTGTTATCTAACTGTGTTACCAACAGTTTCGCACCCTTGATCGCTTTCGCCTTCGAAGACAGCGAGGCACTTTCCTGGGCTGCCTGCTGCTCTTTCAACTGTTGCAGCTCTTTTTCCAACTGACGAGTGCGGTCCAGCAGGGAACGTACTTTTTCCGCCACGTTATGGCTATCGCCTTTCACCAGTTGGGTCACATCCTGCAATACGTCACTTTGACGATGCAGCGCCGCCAGTGCCCCACTCCCCGTTACGGCTTCAATGCGTCGAATGCCCGCCGCCGTCCCGGATTCAGAGATAATCTGGAACAAACCGATATCCCCAGTACGTTTGGCGTGTGTACCGCCACACAGCTCGATAGAGAAATCGCCCATGGTTAATACACGCACATGGTCTTCATATTTCTCGCCGAACAGCGCCATTGCACCTTTCTCTTTTGCATCCGACAGCGCCATCACGTTGGTGTCAACGTCGTGGTTACGACGAATCTGCGCGTTGACGATATCTTCCACCTGACGGATTTGCTCTGCCGTCATGGCTTCCGGTTGCGAGAAGTCAAATCGCAGGTAATTATCGTTAACCAACGAGCCTTTCTGCGCAACGTGGTCGCCCAGTACCTGGCGCAACGCGGCGTGCAGCAAGTGCGTGGCGGAGTGGTTAAGACGGATACGATCGCGACGCTCACTGTCTACATCAGCATTCACCGTATCATTGACGCGTAGCGTACCCTGAGTCAGAGATCCGAGATGACCGATTGCCTGACCAAACTTTTGGGTATTCCCAACGGTAAAGCGCACGTTGGCATTATGCAGCGTTCCAGTATCGCCGACCTGACCGCCCGATTCACCATAGAACGGCGTTTCGTTGAGGATAACCACGCCCTCTTCACCGGCATTGATCGCATCTACCGCCTGTCCGTTTTGATAGAGCGCGATAACCGTAGCTTGCTGCTGCGTCTTGTCGTATCCCGTAAACGGCGTGGCCACATCAACACGAATCAGGGTGTTATAATCGATGCCGAACCCACTGGTTTCACGCGCGCGCTGGCGTTGCGCTTCCATCGCACGCTCAAAACCGTCCTTATCCACCGTCAGATCGTGCTCACGGCATACGTCTTCCGTTAAATCGAACGGGAAGCCGTAAGTGTCATACAGGCGGAACGCTGTCTCACCGTCCAGCACGTTGCCTTTCAGGTTTTTGATCTCTTCATCCAGCAGGCTAAGGCCACGTTCCAGCGTGCGGGCAAACTGCTCTTCTTCCGCTTTCAGCGCCTGCTCTACCACCGCCTGCTGCTGTTTCAATTCATCAGCCGCCGCCCCCATGACCTGAATCAATGGCGCAACCAGTTTATAGAAGAAGGCCTCTTTGGCGCCGAGGAAATTACCGTGCCGCACCGCGCGACGAATAATACGGCGCAGAACATAACCACGGTTTTCGTTGGATGGCATGACGCCATCAGCGATCAGGAATGCGCAGGAGCGGATATGGTCAGCGATAACGCGCAAGGATTTATTGCTCAAATCCTGCGTGCCAATGACGCGAGCCGCTTCTTGGATCAATGTGGTAAAGACATCAATCTCATAGTTGGAATTGACGTGTTGCAATACTGCAGTAACACGCTCCAGCCCCATCCCGGTATCAACAGACGGTTTAGGCAACGGAACCATGGTGCCATCAGCCTGACGGTTGAACTGCATAAATACCAGGTTCCAGATCTCAATATAGCGATCGCCATCTTCATCCGGGCTTCCTGGGGGGCCGCCCTGAATGTGGTCACCATGATCGTAAAAAATTTCCGAACACGGACCACACGGGCCAGTATCACCCATCTGCCAGAAGTTATCAGACGCGTATTGACCGCCCTTGTTGTCACCAATACGGATAATGCGCTCGGCGGGTACGCCAACTTCGTTTGCCCAGATGTCATAGGCTTCATCGTCGGTGGCATATACCGTTACCCATAATTTCTCTTTGGGCAGGTTAAACCATTGCGCACCGGTCAGCAGTTCCCATGCATATTGAATAGCATCACGCTTGAAGTAATCCCCGAAGCTGAAATTACCCAGCATTTCAAAGAAGGTGTGGTGACGCGCGGTATACCCGACGTTGTCTAAATCGTTATGCTTACCGCCCGCACGCACGCAGCGCTGTGACGTGGTAGCACGCACATAGTTGCGCTTGTCCAGCCCCAGGAAAACATCCTTGAACTGGTTCATTCCCGCGTTGGTAAACAGTAATGTCGGATCGTTATTCGGCACCAGTGAACTACTGGAAACGATCTGGTGTCCTTTACTCTGGAAAAAATCGAGAAACGCTTGACGGATCTCAGCGGTGCTCTTGCTCATAATTGTCCTGGAATGAAACTAAAAGAACAGATCGTGGGCAAGGCTAGTGCAGCAGAGTGACGCTACCCGTGCAACTCACGAACAAAAAGTGGGAATAAGATAAATTTTCTTCGGAGGGAAGTAAAACATCGGATGCATTCAATGTGAAAAATTCGTATAAATGTCCTGAATTTCATCATGCGAAAAGCCGCGAGTTAACAAGTATCGCTGCTGTTTTGCTTTTTCTTTCCAGTCCATTGGTGGCACATCACCAAATTTACGCGTTGCTACCTGCTGTGCTAGGGCAAACCAGTCAATTTCACATTCCAGCAATGCGGATGATATAACAGAACGCGAAAGGCCTTTCTGACGTAATTCCGCCACAATACGCTGAGAGCCATAGCCTTTTCGGCTTCGTCCATGGATGTAACGCAGTGCAAATCGCGCATCATCTAACCAGCCGTGCTCGTGACAATATGCCAAGGCAGCTTCAATATCCGCAGCATCAAATGCCGGATCAACGCGAGCCGTCAGCTTACGGCGTAGTTCCCCTTCGCTATGATCGCGAACAGCTAACAGGCGCATTGCAATGGTCAGTGCGTTGACAGAGGGGGGTGATGGTGTCATTGAAGGTACATGTTGGTAAGGGAGCACAACAAACCACGAATACCGTTTGCTATGCTCCTTTCAGGTTATTTAAACCGTTTTAAAATTCGCCGTTATTTTCGCTGCCTGCGGTTTCTGCATCATCGTAGAAACCCGCTTCGCTTGCTGGCGCAGGCACATGATCTTTGTTGTGCAGCAGCATTTCACGCAGCTTTTTATCCAACTCGGCCGCGACTGCCGGGTTTTCTTTCAGGTAGTTACACGCATTCGCTTTACCCTGCCCGATCTTGTCGCCGTTGTAGCTATACCAGGCACCCGCTTTCTCAATCAGCTTATGCTTCACGCCAAGATCGACCAACTCACCGTGGATGTTGATCCCTTCGCCGTACATGATCTGGAATTCAGCCTGTTTAAAGGGCGCAGCCACTTTGTTTTTCACCACTTTCACGCGGGTTTCGCTGCCCACCACTTCTTCCCCATCTTTGATGGAGCCAATGCGGCGAATATCAAGGCGCACAGACGCATAAAACTTCAGCGCGTTACCCCCAGTGGTGGTTTCCGGGTTACCAAACATAACGCCAATTTTCATACGGATTTGGTTGATAAAAATCAGCAGCGTATTTGCCTGCTTCAAGTTACCTGCCAGCTTACGCATCGCCTGGCTCATCATACGAGCCGCCAGACCCATATGGGAATCACCGATCTCGCCTTCGATCTCCGCTTTCGGCGTCAGCGCCGCCACGGAGTCAACGATGATCACGTCCACCGCGCCTGAACGCGTCAACGCATCGCAAATCTCTAACGCCTGCTCACCGGTATCGGGCTGAGAACACAGCAGGTTATCGATGTCTACACCCAACTTTTTGGCATAAATCGGATCGAGCGCATGTTCTGCATCGATAAATGCGCAAGTTTTACCTTCACGCTGTGCGGCGGCGATAACTTGCAGCGTTAATGTGGTTTTACCCGACGATTCTGGTCCATAGATTTCAACGATACGCCCCATTGGCAGCCCACCGGCCCCCAAGGCAATATCGAGTGACAGGGAGCCGGTAGAGATCGTTTCAACATCCATTGAGCGGTCTTCGCCCAAACGCATGATAGAACCTTTACCAAATTGCTTTTCGATCTGGCCCAGCGCAGCCGCCAATGCCTTTTGTTTGTTCTCGTCAATAGCCATTTCTACTCCTGTCATGCGGCGTAACGCTCTCGCTACACAGCCGCGCGCTTTATGTGACTGACACTGGTATGTAATCAAACAGGCGTGTCACCGAATCATTACCAGCATTATACTGTATACGCATACAGCATCAAGATTATTTTTGCAGAAATCCATCCAAAAGCATCTGAAGTGCGAAACGCACGGCCTGAAGCCGCACAGCATGCCTGTCGCCAAGAAACAGCATTTCACGCGCCAGTTGGTTACCGTGCCTGTCACTCCAGCCAAACCAGACGGTGCCAACGGGTTTTTCGTCAGAACCGCCATCAGGGCCAGCAATGCCGCTCACAGAAAGTGAATAATCGGCCCCCGCTGCGCGCAATGCTCCCTGCGCCATTTCCCGCACGGTTTGTTCACTCACCGCACCGTACTGAGCGAGCGTTTCTTCACTGACACCGATGAGGCGCTGTTTTGCCTGGTTACTGTAAGTGACAAATCCATAGTCAAACCAGCCGGAACTCCCCGCGACATCAGTAATCGATTTCGCTATCCAACCTCCCGTACAGGATTCGGCACAGGTCACCTTTGCACCCAACGCGGTCAGGCGCGCACCAATCTGAGCGCTTAACTGCAAAATCTCGGTTTCCATGTTCACTCCACGTTGATTAAGGATATAGCATCACAGCGTATCATTTTCACACGGGTTCGCCCTCCCCCAGCACGCTATTGCGTGCCTTATTCCAGAATTCAGTGCGAAAGTAAAGGGGCGGCAAGGCAGATATTACACCGGGGGTAAAACGCGAGGGGGAGTAAAAGGGTTAAACAGGTTTGCCGGGATTACATGCAACCCGCACAGCTGGTACAACGCCAATCCTGTGGATTGATCGCCTGATAAAAAAAACGGAAATAGCACTCTTCAATAGGAACCTGGTTATTGTCGAAACAGTCGGCTAACCAGTCGACATTCTCTACAATCCAATCATCTTCATCCAACCCTTCACGATATAATTCATCCTCAGGATCGATGATCGAATATATTCCCAACGTTCCCAGATGTTTTTCCTGATAAGACGCAGGCAGGCTAAATGCCTTGGACTGAAACGTAATGATCCAGTGCCCATGGCACAAGAGATTACCGTTGCGGCTCCATGCGGCTGTGAATGGATTATTCATGTTATTAATCCCCTCTCAAAAAAAGCGGAAGCGAAATTAACACGAGATGGAAAACAAGTAAATAATCCGTAAAGAGTAAGGTCAAATGTTAATTATTTCGGCGAAATATAGGTACATTTCATCACCTATTAAAGCAAGTCTAAATAACCGCATTGATATACCGCAATAAAATAGAAAATAACAAGATAAATACAATATTTATTTAGGGTACTTTTCTCCGCTCCGCTGACCGTCATGAAAATGTCACAGTGCGCGATTATCGTGTGCGGATAATAATAACAGACGATAGCTCGTAAACGACATGCTGCCCCGCCTCGGGGCTTTTTTCCCCTGATGCGGAGAATGTCCATGACGTTTCCCTCAATTCGACGCCTACGAACGTCAGACGGCCTTGCCTTCAAACAGCTACGACTCGAAAGCCTGCTGAATCACCCTGATGCTTATCAGGCATCCTGGGAAGAAGAAAGTCAGGAAAGTGACGCATGGTTCGGTGCGCGCATCAGACAGAATGTTATTTTCGGCGCTTTTACCTCAGAAGCGCACCTGATTGGCCTGTGCTGCTATACACGCCCCCAAATGCTGAAATCCGCCCACAAAGGCATTGTCTGGGGGATGTATGTGACACCAGCGTATCGGGGCAAAGGTATTTCCCTGCAATTGCTTAATCACACCATCTCACACGCTCGCTCGCGGGCTCACATATTATTACTGAGCGTAACGTCCTCCAATCTGGCAGCGTATCGCTTGTATCAAAAGGCCGGTTTTTGCCAATATGGGCAGGAACCGGATGCGATGAAGCTGGGCGACATTTATTACAGTGAACGCTTGATGTTCCTCCCTTTACGCTAGCTACACGTCTTCCAGAAACAGGGCAAACCTTGCCTAAATGGAAAGAAGCGGCAAAAATAACCAGCAATGTTGTAAGCTGTAAATCCACATCACAGAGGATCTTGCGTGCCAGCTTCTTTCTTTAAATCATTGGGTTTTGCCAGTAAGCGTGCTCCTGATGCCTTAAGCGGGAGCATTACTATCGCGCATTCTGCCGATGCGCTGTATGCCTTGTGGCGCAAGCCAGAAACGCTTCCGGTGCTGATGAGCCATTTTGCGACGATCACTATCCTTAATCAGACAGATTCCTTGTGGCGCGCCAATACGCCGCTCGGCTCGCTGCTGGAGTGGCGAGCACGCATCGTGGAAGAGAAACCGGGAGAAGCCATGCATTGGCGTTCACTCCCTGGCGCACTGGTTCCAAACGAAGGGAGGCTGACATTCTCACCCGCCTCTAATGGCGAGGTTAACGTCACCTTGTGGATTCGATTCACACCGCCGGGTGGGCTTATCGGTAGAAAAGTTGGTCAGCTATTCACGTTATTTTCAAACGATATGCTGAAACAAACGCTGGAACGCTTTAAAAAAATGGCCGATGAGCAACAATTGCCGTCAGCTTAGCTTGCCTGAATACACAGCCACTGTTTGCGCTATCGCCACAAGCGCAGTGCCCACTAAGCATTGGAGGCCATATGCTGGAACTCATTAAGACCGTGGGTCTGGGCCTGGTGCTCATTTTGCCCTTGGCCAACCCATTGACCACCATTGCGGTATTTCTTGCGTTGTCGAGTGACATGAGTGAGGGAGAGCGCAACCGGCAAATATTTCAAACCGCTCTGTACGTGTTTATCATCATGATGGTGGCCTTTTATGGCGGGCAACTGATCATGAATACGCTGGGCATTTCTATTCCCGGTTTGCGCATCGCCGGTGGACTGATCGTGGCCTTCATCGGTTTTCGTATGCTCTTCCCGCCACACCAGCAAGAGCACGGTCCTGAAGCCGCCAGCAAAGCGGATGAAATCAACCGAAGCCCTTCAGCAAACCGGGTTAATATCGCCTTTGTTCCACTTGCCATGCCCAGTACCGCGGGGCCCGGTACAATCGCGCTTATTATCAGTACCGCATCACAAATCAAAAGCGGAATTGCGATCACCCCCTGGGTGGTAACGGTTGCTCCCGTCCTCACCTTCCTGATGACCAGCGTGATCCTTTGGGTGTGCTTACGCAGTTCTGGCTATATTGTGCGTCTTCTGGGGAAAAGCGGTATTGAGGCCATTGCGCGCTTGATGGGATTCCTGCTGGTGTGTATGGGGGTGCAATTTGTCATCAATGGCATGCTGGAGATCGTGACAACCCTGCCAGCCAAATAACAGATAAAAAAAACCCGCCTCGAGGGCGGGAAAAGTGATTCTCTTGACAGGGATGGAAATCACAACATTGACAAGGGATGTAGAGACAATAACAGATGAAATGTATAGAAGTGTCTGTGTGAAGTAAGGTTAACCCGGGGGATGTAAAGCGTGGTTTTCAAACATAACGATTTGCATCATCAGGGGATTATCAGTATTCCCTGTTCTTGCCTGTGCCCACGGTGAACCCCGTCTTGATCCTTTTCCCTGATGTTTCACATGCAGTTACATTCTGAGCGACAACACTGGCGATCCGCACGCACTGACTGTACCTCCCCCTGTTTATGGTATTAGTCTGACCAATAACGCGTTAGGGCGTCAGGCAGACAGGTTTTACTATCATCAAGGAACCACGAATGAAATTATTTACCTATGAGCACTGCCCGTTCTGTGTGAGAGCCAGAATGATTTTTGGACTGAAGAACACACCGTTTGAATTGGCGATTATCATGGAGGGGGATGTTGAAACGCCGACGCGGATGGTTGGCCGCAAAGTCGTTCCTATTCTGCAAAAAGAGGATGGCAGTTTCATGCCCGAAAGCATGGATATTGTTCACTATGTAGATAGCCAGAAAGCACCGCAGATCGCCAACCAGCCGGTAGACAGTGCCATTGAAGCCTGGTGCAAGTCAGCCTCTGGCGTGGTGTTCAAACTGGCGGTTCCGCGTTTCACCGAAGGTGAGTTTGCCGAACTGGCAACACAATCTGCCCGTCAGGCTTTCCGACAACGTGAAGAAAAAGCGTTTGGCGACTTATCGGCGCTGCTGGCTGAAACACCTGCGCTGATTCGCGACGTTGAGCAAAAATTGGCAGAATTGGAAACCTTACTCCCTACGGATGAAACCGTCTCAACCACGGACTTTATCCTGTTCCCGATCCTACGATCGCTGACTATCGTGAAAGGTATTCACTATGGGCCACGAGTGAGTGAATACCTGCATCGAGTCGCTGCCGCAGCCCAGATTAATTTACTGACAGCCCAGGCGCGCTAGTTCAGAGCGGCTAACGCCATGCGTTCAGAATGGCAGAGGTGGGGATGACGGTGACGGGGTTCCCCGGCAGGCTCAGCCCCGCCCACACCTCATTATGCTGACCAATGAGTTGCTGGGCGCTGGCATAAGTACGATCCGCCGTGGTATGCGCATCTGCCGCCACGGTGATTGCATAGCCTTTGCTGGCCCCCACTTTGATGGTTGTATCTACGCAATAATCGGTTGCACAGCCACAAACGGTAAAGGCACGGGTTCCGATCCGCTGTAATAGCGCATCCAGCGTCGTGTTCCAAAATGCATCGCAGGCGGTTTTAGTGACATAGTGCGCCTGCTCAGGCTGGTGCAATTCTGGGATGATCTGCCATAAATCACCGCCAACACCCATTTCCCCTTCGGCATGCTGGATGAAAATAACAACGTCGGCAGCATCAATCAGTTGATTGATCAATGCAGCCTTACCCTCCCTATCGTAACGTAGCATCGCCAACACGCCGACCTGCATATCAACCACGACCAAAACGTTATTTTTCATCATTACCTCAACGTAAAAAAGCCAAGGTTATGTGGCTCCCACACGCCCTTGGCTTATGCACCATTAGCTATATACACAATGCGCTTTATGTTCGGAACGTTACGCGGCTTGCGAATCGCAGCAAAAACCGTTAGCGGCTGAGGCTTGCGCCCCCACCTTTTTTCATCACGCCACGGATATCAGATTCCTGTACCAGGTTCAAGTCACCGCTGATCGTCAATTTCAGAACACTGGCCGCAATGGCGAAATCGATGGACTCTTGAGCGTCAAACTGATGCAAGATGCCGTGCATCAGCCCGGCACCGAAGGCATCCCCCGCCGCAACACCTTCCATCACATGCAGGTTATAGCACGTCGTTTCATGAAACTCGCCATCGCTCAACAGCAGCCCCATCCATTGGCTGTCTTCGACCGAGCGAATATTACGCAATACGCTGGCAACCATTTTACATCCAGGATAACGGCGTGTTACCTCCCGCATCCCTTCTTTGAACGCAGCAATCTGTTCAATGCCACGTGACATATCGCCATCAAAGGCTTTTATATCCAGCGTTGCCTCAAAATCTTCATCGTTGGCAATGCAAATCGTCACGTAGTTCATCAGTTTTGACATGACACGCTGCGCTTTTTCCGGAGACCACATTTTGCCGCGATAATTCATATCGCATACCACCGGAATATTATGCTGTTGGCAGTAAACACAAGCAGTGGTCACGGCCTGTTCTAATTCAGCAGAAATTGCCGGCGTGATGCCAGAGAAATAGAAGTAATCGACGTCTTGCAGCAGCGTTTCCCAATCAAACTCCGTTTGATTAGCCGTAGCGAAGGCGCTGCCTGCGCGATCGTAAACCACATTGGTAGAACGGACGCTGGCCCCTTTTTCAAAAAAGTAAATCCCAAGACGGGGGCCGCCACGTAAGACTTTATGCGTATCAACGCCGTATTTACGCAACGTCGAAAGCGCCGTTTCGCCCAGCAAATTGTCTGGCAGCTTGGTAAGATAAGCAGAATCATTGCCTAACAGAGCAAGAGAAACTGCCACATTAGCCTCTGCACCACCGTACGCCGCCTCAAATGCATCAGACTGCATAATGCGGTTATTGCCCTGCGGCTTAAGCCGCAACATCATTTCCCCAAACGTTAATACTTTCATTTTTCATCCATCATTAGGTTTATTACGCTAAGACGCGCTGGTATAGCAGGTATACAGGTGTGCCATTATAGGTAAAACCGACAACGGTCAGTGCAGCGTATACACTTGCCATTATACCTCGACGCGTGATTATTCTACTTTGTCATAATTTGGCCTATACAGGTACGATAAATGGCAATCACTAATGAGCGTTATGGACTAACAACGTGGAGTTTTATTCCATCACCGCATATAACATCACCCTGGTTGATTGACATTATCGAAATGCGGCATGCCTCAATGACACAAAAGAAACAAATTCCCTTCACTATGGAAAAAGACACGTAACATAAACATCGATGGCGGATAGCAATTTGACGCTCTCTGAGCCATTTCTATTTCATATTATCTAACATTGGCGCGTTGCGTATGATAACAACAGGTCAAAAGAGTGGTAATACCACACGAATCGTCGCCATAAAACGATAATTATCAAAAAGCATCATGAGGAATATATGCGGTCAATGAAAAATATCTCTCTCGGTGTTCTGCTAGGCGCTGGCTTCTCTGCCATTATTGTCATCGGCCTGCTGGTTGCCGCCTTTGGGCGGATCGCGTTGAGTAAAACAAGCGATCACATTGAGTATTATGAGAAACACCATTTAACCAATCTTATTTCAATGCAGGATTTAAAGGATAACTTAAACAGTGCCACCAAAGCCGCATTAATCATGGCATTCCAGGATGATATTAACAGTCAGGCAGAAAGTGAGGCGGTAGTCGAACAAATGCTGGGAGGCAATACTCTGCTGCTTACACGTTTAAAAGAAGAAATCTCACTGCCAAACTTGCTCGCAACACTCGATAATTTTAACAAAACCTACGCGGACTATATTGCCATCACTCAGCAAACCGTGAACCTGGCAAAAAATGGTCAACTGTTGGATGCCCAATCTCTCGCGATAGAGAAGTTACAGCCAATACAAATGAGGCTGTTTCAAGAGATTTCGTCCATGATCCAACAACAGCAAGACAACACTACTCAAGCGGCTGCCGAATCAACTCAGGGGGCACGCCTGTCTGGCAATATTCAGTTGCTATTGGCTGCCATCGCAGCGCTATTGGGCTTGACCATCGCAGGATTAACGACACGGCATATCAAAAGACAACTGGGCGGAGAACCTGCCTACGCCATGCAGGTTGTCCAACAAATAGCGCAGGGTAATCTGGCCACACACATTACCATTCCCTCGGGGCAGCAAACCAGCTTGCTCTCTGCCATGCAAGAGATGCGCGATAATTTACGCAACATCGTGCTGGAGGTACGCGAGAGCAGTGAATCCATCTCCGTGGGGGCTAACGACATTGCACAAAGCAGTACCAATTTGAGTCAACGTACTGAACAGCAAGCGGTCAGTCTGCAACAAACTGCCGCATCGATTGAGCAAATCAGCAAAACTATTCACCAAAATGCGGACACCGTGCGTAACACAACGCAGCAAGCTGATACGGCCAGCAACATTGCGGCAAAAAGCGGTGAAGCCATCGCCGATATCGTACAAACCATGAGTGAAATTAGCCAAAGCTCGAACAAGATCAATGAAATCATTGCCGTTATTGATGGTATTGCTTTTCAAACCAACATACTGGCGCTCAATGCCGCCGTTGAAGCAGCGCGAGCCGGGGAACAAGGGCGCGGTTTTGCCGTGGTGGCTGGAGAAGTCCGTTCTCTGGCGCAACGTTCCGCATCCGCGGCAAAGGAAATTAAAACGCTCATACAGGATAGTGTAGGCTGCGTTAATAACGGTTCACTGTTGGTCACTCAGGCCGGCGCCACCATTGACGAGTTGGTAAAACAATCACGCCAAGTCGCAGTGAGCGTGAATGAAATTGGCGTGACCACACAAGAACAGGAGCAAGGTGTCCGACAAATTAATGATGCCGTCAGTCAACTGGATCTCGTCACCCAACAAAACACGGTATTGGTGGAAGCATCAAGCAGCGTTGCCGACGGTTTACGCGATCAGGCGCAGCACCTGGTTTCCTTGATGAGCGTATTCCAAGTAAATATGTCACGCCCCTCTCGCGAGGCATCCCCGACGGTCACGGCACCGCCACTCGGTATAGCACTACAACGTAGAAATATTGCCTGATATCGCCACAGGAGATTGCTGCCGTCGTCATGCCCCCGCGACGGGCAATCTCCTTCTAGCCAGCCTTTCGCCTGCCCATCCCTGGTGGTGTTGCGCTACTACAGCGCTTTGCTATGCGTTCAACCCCTCAAAAACGTCAAATATCGGTAAGATTACGGTAATTATCACCTGACAAGACTACTATTAAAGCAGTTTCTGGCCGATATAAGGTAAGAGACATGTAAATTGTCCAGGATTGGGCACTGCCAGATAGGAATCAGGCTAAACGTCTAGAAAGAAGGTTAGTCAATTGAAAAATAATAAAATAGTCACTAAGCCTATCTAGAGGGTTACTATGTATTCATTTGTTGCACGCCAGCAGGTTAGTCAATTGAAAAATAATAAAATAGTCACTAAGCCTATCTAGAGGGTTACTATGTATTCATTTGTTGCACGCCAGCCTATTTTAAATAAGCACCGCCAGCCCGTCGCTTATGAACTGCTCTTCCGAGATGGTATTTGCAATTCGTTCCCCGATGTCACCCCTGAATACGCCACCGCACAAATCATAACGGAACAGTTTCTAACGAATTCATTAAGTCGACTGGTTGAGGATCACATCAGCTATATCAACGTTCCACACCAGATGCTTACCAATGGTCTTGTTGAAGCGTTACCGCCAGAAAAGGTCGTGCTGGAGATTCTGGAAAATGCACCGCCCGATGACACCTTGCTAGCCTCGGTAAAACGGTTGAAAAAGCGCGGTTTTAAGCTCGCACTGGATGACTTTTTGATGGCTCCCGAATGGGATCGTTTTCTGCCTTACATTGATGTGCTCAAATTCGACCTCATGCAGTCATCCTTTGCTGACATTGCCGCCTACATCAACAAACTCCCCTACCGCCACATCACTTTTCTCGCGGAAAAAGTGGAGACGCATGAACAATTTTCTCAGGCAAAGCAATTGGGCATTTCTCTCTTTCAGGGATACTTTTTTAGCAAACCAGAAATCATTCAGTCACGCCGACTTTCAGTGAACAATTGCAACGTATTGCAGCTACTTAGCGAGGTAAACAAGCAGGATCTAAATTACGATAAGATCGAAAAATTGCTCAGTAAAGATGTATCTCTCGCTTACAAAGCAATGCGGTATGTCAATAATATCAGGTTACGCAGCAACTTAACCCTGATGCCGCTCCAGGCTAATTTCCGCTATATTGCCATGCTGTTGGGACAAAAAGAGTTACGCCGCTTTCTCTCACTGGTGACAATAACCAGCCAAAGTAATAAAGATAAATCCTTTGAATTGTATCGATTGAGCTTGTTAAGAGCCAAATGCTGTGAACTGATTGCGCTGCATCAGAATAAGAAAGATGACCCCATCAATGCGTTTTTATGCGGTCTGTTCTCCCCGCTTGAAGCCATCCTTGACTGCCCAATGCCACTTTTACTGTCAGAAATAGCACTACCTAATGAGGTAAAACAGGCTCTGCTTGAAAACACCGGCACTTATGCACGTTACCTCATGTTGACAACGGAATATGAAAAACAGAATTGGCAAGACGTTAATACGCTTATCTCCGAGCTGAAAATCACTGAGCAACAGATGATACACATCGTGCTGGATGCCACGCTGTGGGCTGATGAAATGCTGCAAATAGGTCAAATGGGCGAGAAGAAGGGGGAATAATTCCCCCTCATCCGTTATTGGCTACAGTGATAGGAAATAGGCCAGTTTTCCATCATGCTTAAAACGTTTCCCAATTGGCATTGTCTGATTTGGCCTGCACCTTAGCGGATGCCGGTAATGAGGCAGGCAAGACCGCACTTTTCGAGGATTGCGCAGTCCCCTGAACGCGCGTTGTTTCGGTAATCTTAAAGGTCGCAACAGCCTGACGCAGATAGTTCGCCTGATCTTCCAGTGCCGCTGCCGCTGCCGCAGATTGCTCAACCAATGCCGCATTCTGCTGTGTTACGCCATCCATTTCCGCGACGGCCTGACTCACCTGCTCGATGCCTCTGCTCTGTTCATCTGACGCGGTGGCGATCTCGCCCATGATATCGGTGACACGCGTTACCGCCGTGACGATCTCTTTCATGGTTTCCCCCGCATCCTGGACTTGTTCAGAGCCCGTGTTGACGCGGCTAACCGAATTTTCGATCAAGCTTTTTATCTCTTTTGCGGCTTGAGCACTTCGTTGGGCTAAATTGCGCACCTCGCCAGCCACCACGGCAAACCCACGCCCTTGCTCACCGGCACGCGCCGCCTCAACCGCCGCATTCAGTGCCAGAATATTGGTTTGAAACGCGATGCCATCGATCACATTGGTAATATGCGCAATTTGGGTAGAACTATCAGAAATATCTCTCATGGTGGTAATAACGGTATTAACGACATGCCCCCCTTTCTGTGCTGTTTCTGATGCATTTTTTGCCAGAGCAGCCGCCTGTCGCGCATTGTCGGTGTTCTGTTTTACCGTGGCCGTCAACTGTTCCATGCTTGCAGCCGTTTCTTCCAATGCGGAAGCCTGCTGCTCGGTTCTTGAAGACAGATCGTTACTGCCCACTGAAATTTCGCTAGCCCCGGTATAGATACTGTCAGAACTGGTGCGAACGTCGCTCACCGTTGTAATTAATGAACCTTGCATCTCTTTTAAACGTGAAGCGAGCTGACCAATTTCATTTTTACTTTCAGCCTCAATGGCCTGCGTAAGATCGCCTCCAGATATGGCGCGGATATGATGGATAACGCGGCTTAAAGGCTGGAAGAGAATATGCTGTAGCACACGCCATGCGCTCACAACCACCAAAATCAATGCAAGCGCAATACTCCCAATCGTCCATTGCATAGACACAAAGCTAGAGAGGTTTTCACGCTGCCCGGCACTGACCAAAATATTATTCTGCTCCCTCCAGGTGTTATAGCTCTGCTCTAAATTGTCCTGTGCCAGTTGAGCATCAAGATTGCCATAAGCATCATAGTCGCCGCGTTGCAGATACTGGATAGACATTTTAAAAATATCATGCAGTTGGCGATAATCGTTCTCCACTTTTTTAGCAATGGCATCACTCTGCCCTTCGAGTCGGGGGGAGAATTGATAGCGATTAAACTGCTTTTCGGCCGTATCTAGCGTAGTGCTGGCGGTAGCCAGGAGGGCATTGATTGCCGCAATGGATTTTTCATCTTTCTGGTTTTTCAAAAAACGGATAGCCACACGAGTAATGACAACGCGAGTCTTTACAAGTGATTGAAAGCTATCAGTAAGCTGTTCTTGCTGAAAGTTCAAGATTTCAGACTTTTGAAAGTTTTGCTTATCGTTATTTACTGAGGAGTAGAACAGTATGCTGGTGATTATCTGCAATAAAATAAAGACAGCAAAGGCAATCGAAATCCCTGTGATGACTTTAACATTTTTGAACATGACTTGCCTCTTTGGTCTAGGAATAGATGCCTAGAGGCAATATCGTCAACCGACCGCGCTTCTTGATTACATTTACGCAACACACTTCGGCTATCAAAAATGATAGAAAAAACATATCACATTGATAAATATAAAAATCGCATTAAAAAGACGTTTTTATGTGTGAGGAAACGTTATCAAAAATCAACATTCGCATTAACAAACCGAAAAATATAAAATAACAATATGAATTTTAAGTAAAAAAAACACTTGCCGATCTCGAATCTTAAAAAAAATTAATGTGTCATTTTCCTGATTATTTCCTTTACTTCCAGCCCATGCTCAGAATTTTTCTGCATCCTTTGCACAAAAACTCGCTGGTAGAGCCATGCATCGATGCACTTTTTCACATCAGCCTTGTCCGGTTGGCAGTGGAATTCGAAGATCATCCTTTTTTCTTTTGAAAACAACACTAAACTACTTTCGAACTCGAGAAAATCAAGATCTTCTATCTGGTAGGCTGTTTTAAACGCAGAGCAGATGTAATGTATATCCATATAATATCCACCAATTTTTTATAACTTCACATTGCTGTATAGCATAACTCGCATTAAACCGTGCATCTTAATTATTTTATTGTGACACACATTGAGTTTGCGTTGAAATATGAGATTCCTTTTCTAGAAAACCCGATGCTAAGTTAACAACTTCAGGCCATGCCAGCTCAACACACCCGCTCTTCTTAAAAAATCCCCGCTCTCCCCTCAAGAAATGCAATCACATAAAAGGGACAACACTGCATGATGACATCAGCATTATTAAATGGCATTTAATTCATAAACTAAAATCAAAAAACAATCCTTCATTATCAGCATAGGTTTTACATCATCCAGGATGCTAAGGAAAAGGAATTTCCGACATGGGCTCTCGAGAATCTCATTTTCTCAGCGGTTACTACTGAATGTTTTGTTGTTCCTGGATGCACAACCCTTGCGACTTCATTATAACAATACCCGATAAACTCACAAGATAATTTATATTTTTCAATATCTTTTACCAAAGCCTGCGCCTTACATAACTCGCCGAGACGAGCATAGAGTAACGCCAGCAATCCACGCATAATCGTATTTCCGGGTGAATCAGTATTGAGTGTATCCTCTCCATATCTTACAGCCTCTTGGATATCGCCAAGAAGATAATTAATGATAACACACAATATTTTAGGAGAATAAAATGCATCATTGAGATCCATGCACATATTATTCATCTGCATTGCTTTATCTAAATCACCTTGTCGTACCAGATGACATGCATAATAATAATAGACCTCTGCAACAGTGGGTGATAATAACATAGCCAAATGAAACTTACTTGCAGCCTCCTTATTGTTTTCAGCGCAAAGCAATAACCCTTGTAAAGAAAGGGCGATAACATTATTAGGTTCAGTCGCTAATATTTTGCCCACGATGATCATCATTTCATGCCGGACGCTTTCATAGTCCATCAGGCCCAGATTAGCTACTGCATAGTAAGAACCGGCAATGCGGCATAATTCACTGATACTGGTTTTGTCATGTCGTCTTAATTTCACTGCTTGAGGCATAAACTTCTCAAGCGCTGAAAGTGAGAATTGCAATGCATCATGCTGTGCCACTTTAGAGCTCAAAGGATGTGCACTGACCGTTGCAGGCTCCACCCTCATCGATGGATCAATAGCAGACAAAAGCGTAAGAATAGCCCTGCATAACAACCGGTAATTGATATGATGATCGCTCGTGAAATGGACACCCTCTCGATATAATACCGAGTGATCCTTTGCACGCGTCAGTTCAATACGGATGATAGATTTTTCACCATGCCGAATTTCCATACCAGAAATATAATAATCAGCCTGTGATTTTTCGATTGCAGACAGATAGCTACTGTAATCCTGGACGCTACGCGTCAGACAAGATGAAACAACATTAATCGGCAAATCCAGACAATGCAACCAATCAATTAACTGATCGTGAAGTGAAATAGCTTGGTATCGATGCTGCATTTCAAAGATAAACAATGCAATATTGCATGCTCTCTTTTCAACAAAAGCATCAGCGGCGGTTATGTTATCGTGACTCGCGATTAAGGCAGGCTGAGTCGCTTTAGCAGGGAGATAGTCGACTTGAACCTCAGGGACAAAACGATAGCCCTTGCCGTAGATGTTATCGATAAATCTATTTTTTCTTGAATGGCCTAGCGTGCGACGCAACACATAAATACAACGCGTCAATGACTCATCGGAGACTATCCCCCCCTTCCACACATGTTCAATTATTGCATCTTTTGAAATGACGGTATGTGAGTTTTGTAACATGAAGAGTAATACAGCACTCTCTTTCGGCGCTAAATAGATAGCGCCTTTATCTTTTGTCAGTAATTGACCATTATGAAAAGAAAAACCTTCGAATATAAATTGATGAAATTCCATTTTTACTATTCCTTACGAAATAGAGGCATAACTTTTCGCAATAAAGGAATAACACATACACTCATCGACCAGTGCAATTCCCCAAATGCGGTAATGACTTTACTTCGGTTTTTTAGAGCAAACAGATGAAATACTGCTTAAAACTTTTTTCAGGTATATCAGCAGAACAAAAGTGGCAGAACCACCGTCACAGATAATATACGAGAATCGATAATTTTAATCACCTAATTCATTGGCAAGTTCAGGCCAATGCACTAAAAATCGCAAGTAAAAAAAACAACGCTTTCATCAATACAAAATACTAAAAAAACAAATTTAAATAAAATTTAATATCGAAAAGTAACAATATTACTTACATAATAAGTAATTATCGACGGCCACATCCCACTGGGATTGTTCTCTTGGTTTAGCAGTCACGCCCGACGATTTTTCAACGCGCATGTAATCTATGCTGTGCGTAGGCATACCTGCCTGCTTTACCTTGTTACATATCATGGATTTTTTGCCGGGATCTTGCATCGTCGCACGAATACGCTCCCAGAACTGACTCACCTGCTTTTCGGACAGTTGCGCCAACGCTTCACCTAAGCGTTTTCCATGTGCCATCTTGGCATATTGAGTACCAATACGGTTTGCATCAAACCATGTGTAGCTTCCCGCTAGCGCATAAAGGAAGACTGCTCGGTCAAACTTCTGAGCACGGACGCATTCATTCATTTCAGCATAGAGCTCATCGGGCCTGCCAGAAGCACTGTAAGGGGAATCTGTACGACATGTTTTTCCTGCAAACTCAAGACCTGTACTGTTTCTGCTATAACTACCAGCGCTATCAGGCAGTGAACGTGTCGCAGACTGACATCCCACCAACAACAACGATAGGAATAAAGTGCTGACTGCGAAAAAAGCGGGTTTACCAGTCATAATTTTCATCAGGATCGAGCCCATCTGATAACAGGACTTTTTGCATCCACTCGTTATACATAAACCGCATCGCATAATTATCGCCCCCTTCATCTACTAACTCTTTGATTATTTCACTCATTTCTTTTATATCTCCATCAGTTTTATAAGGCAAAAGAGTGGAGTTTAATAAAGCATTAATCGTTGTCATTACTTATTTTCCTTGATTATCATCATTATCCGACATCAACACATCGCGCGGCGGTGAATGCGTTCCGAGTTGTTCGTAAAATTTTTTCAGTGTTTGCTGAGAAAGTTGTTCGCAACTCTCATACAATGATTGCGTGTCAAAAAATGTATCTATTTGATTATCAACAAACATCTCTGGTAAAAATTCTACTAGTTGCTCACGATACTTAAATACATATCGTAAATCTTGATGATACTCAAAAATGACGCCCCCCCGGTGCATACTATCAATATAGGCCATTAATCTGCGTTTATAACGGCGTCTGTCGCTAGGAAGAAGGATATAAAAAGGCGTTTTGTCATCTCGGCCATCAATCTCATCGGCCCAGCTTTCAAACAAGGCACAAATCACGCTTTCCTTATTGACAGAGTCACTCAGCAAACGCTTTGCCCGCTGGCGAACCTGCCCATAGAGTTCATTCACAATACCTTGTTTATCTTCAATAAAACCAATTACTGTTTCAACTGACGTCACAACGCCATGCTCATAACCATCGCGATAGGCCTGCTGATGTATTGCCTCAGCGTCGCGACTGGCATCGCTGATGATCTTTTTGGCATGTTCCCTGGCCTGCGCCACGACGCTGATTCTCAGATTATGCGCTACACGATTCTTGTTCGTTAACAGCACATTTTCTTGCAGCATATTCGCATATGATGCCTCAACTTCTTTGAGCATATTGAATGGCCATCCTCATTGCTAATTCATTATCACCAGTTAGTGTCGGCGGCACAGTTTCCACATCATTGCCCGGTGAAAACAATAATGGCAGTCGTTCTCTCATTACCCTCGAGACAGAAGCGGAGAATAAATCAATTTCTCGTTTAGCACACAGCGCATAGTGCTCAAGAGAATAAGTAGATGCATTCATCGGATTATCTTCAAGAAGGTGCAACAATGAAAACTGCCTGACGGATTTTTCAAGCTTCCACCAGATACCACACTGAAAAAGATTGATCTTATAGCGCTGACAAGCCACCATAAAGGCCGCTTTGGGTAACAAATGCCAATGCACAGCTAAATATCGCTCTCTTTCATTATTTAGGTCGAGCGGTTCAACCGAAAGGGAAAAATTTTCGATTAAAATATCATTTATAATTCGATGGCATCCTGGCGTCACAAACCCAGGGGGCAATGAAAAATGTTCTGGATGAATCCAGGATATCGGATTATATATGATATTCATGACATTATCGCATGCCCTTTGCTTTTCATGCATTACTCTTTCCATGATATTCAGACATCCGCTATTTTTTATTCTCAGGAACATCTACACTGGGTTTAGGGTCATCCGATGTACTGTTGTTACTCGTCTGCGTCAGAATATGCTTCTTTAGCTTACCTAAAAATGCATGATGGCTTTGACTAATAAATAACAACACGGCAGCTAACAAGGCAACAGTTACCGCGCCAAGGCTTATTAACCACGTCGGTGTACTAGACTTTGTTGCTTGGATGGATACCGGTGCATGCCGCTGAACGTCATTAATCTTGGATAATACGACGGAAATATTATCGTAATTAACATCCTCAAAGCTATTCTTAAGAAAGCGCTTTACATCACTGATTAATAAGGTGGTATCAGTAATGCTATTATCATGATTGAGCAATGTTGAAAGATGAACGGCCGATCTTTTCCTATCACCATCGCTGGAGCTCATATCGTAGCTCACATGTACGCGAGCAGAAACCACCCCTGAAATTGACAACAACGAATGCTCAAGTCGTTGCTCAATCCCAGAATAGAGACGAGCCTTTTCAGCGCGCGGTGAAGAAACAAGCGCATCGGCAGGAAACATCTGCGCAATGTCGATTGCGGGAGGACGTGGCAGCCCATAAGTATTCATTAAATCAACAGAAGCCGAAAAATCCTGAGAACTGACAGAGAGGCTATACCCCTCTTTTTTGACCTCATTTTTATCAACCTTGATGTTATTGCGCTGTAACAGCGCAATAACTTCATTAGCCTGCTGTTGATCTAACCCTTTTAGCAAAATATCTTGCTTACAGCCTACAAGAAAAACTGCCAGTATGGGAAATAACAGGTATTTATTCATGATTATGAACGTAATAATGTTTCAACAGCACTGACCCCTTTACGCGTCAGTGTACTGATGAGTGATACATGTAAGTTGTAGTCAGAAGTTCGCTGTTGAAGTTCTGCCAACATTTCAGGATCTGTGGAAGCATTGGTGTTTTCCAACAATGAAATCACGTCACGCTGTTCCGCAGACATATTTACCGATTCCCGCGCATAAGCGCGAAGCAGACGATCTTCCAACGACACATTGACCGATTCTGGCATGGTAATATCATGCCAATTACCAGACAACTGTGTCACCATATTGATGTTATGATTCATAGTCTATTCCTGGTAACAACATTAGCGGAAGTTGGTAATAATTGCAGAACCCACATCTTTGTATACCTTGACAACGTTAGATTGTGCATTACGGTATAGCGTATACTCTGACAAGCGAGACTGATAAATCGCCAACAGCTCTGGATTTGAAGGGTCTTGTGCCAGTTTGTCTAGCGCCAATTCCAATTCGGAATTAAGCTGTGCCACACCATTGTCGAAGGTTGATGATTTATTCGACAAATAACCATTCCATGTAAAATCAGTGCTTCTCGAGTTCACGTTACTCATATAAAATCCTTACTTATGTTTTTGGGAAATACCAATGTCCAGCGCCAAGCTTTATATAGCCTTGCTCGCCAAATTTAAAAGATTTATCTTTGAACCAATCAGTTTCCAGCTCAACAGAAAAGTGAACATATCTGCCCCCCCATTGTTGATAGTATTGATTGACAAAGTTTTTGATGCTTTCGAGCATACCATCCTCAATAACGCCCAATATAACAAAGGTGATAGTATCGCCATTGTCTATCTCACGAAAAGAGAGCGCCATTTTTTTCAATCCTTGATTGGCAATGCTCCTGATTGTTTTATCCTCCAGATTATCCAGCCTCACTGAATTCATATAAGGAAATTTTTCTTTCAGTGCAGTAATAAAATCACCGTGCGTCTTTTCACTTAATCCATTTCTTTCTTTACTAACTCTAAGAATCGGGTGTTGTGGGTCACTCAAGCGTATCTGATGAAACTTTAATGCAGGCCAATAGGTTTCCACCCAACGCGAAATTCGCTCTTCTTCACTAGCAATATTGACAACGTTAACCTGTTGGCGCAGTGGGTTTCTGATCATGGTTTGAATAGCCCAATCAGTCGCTTTTTCACTGCCAGCAAAAACGTAAATCCAATTATCACGAGCATAAACGATCTGATAATCATCAGAGGCAAAATTCAATAATGTTGAGACATTATCAAGCTGACGCTGTGTTCCCGTAAGGTAACCATTGCCCGCGACAAACACGGCACTCACTAAAGCAACTGCTGCCAATGTTTTATACCAGACACTTTTAGTATTCTTGACAATCTCGGAAGTCGTTGATAATTGTGCCTTGGTGCTGTCAGGATACTCCCCAGATAAGATGACGCCCGAGAATTCAGAATGTTGACTTCTCCAGACAAATTTTTGCATACCGATGGTGATGACTTTATTTTCTGACAATGCTATCAGTGGTGAGCCATCGTCAGAGATCTCACGCATATAAACGTCACATGAGTCACCTAGTTTAACGATTAGTTCGAAACTTACATCCGTTTGTTCAGCAGGAATATAAATTGTATTATCAGGCAGTTGTGTGCCATTATATTGCTTACTAATCGTTTCTTCATCAGTAGAAAGAAAAAGTGTATTCCCTTCAAACAAAGCGAACTCACACCCACGCAAAACGCCGTTAAGAAGCCTAACGACTATCCTTTTTTCTTTATCGATATTTTTATCTTCATCCAATAACATTGCTAGACTCTCAAGGAGATTGATACCATTACATTAACTTTTGATAAGATATACCAGCGGACTACCAGCATCTTGATTCAATAATAATGGAAAGTTGATTTCACATCAGATTTGACGACCAGTAGATTAATGATTGTCAAGAAAAAGGGTATGAATGTATACCTTCACATAGAAAAGAATACATATCGTCAATATAATTATTTTTTCTTAGAAAGAACAAGCAACTGAGAAAATAAAAGGGGCAGGAATGAATAATGGGCCGGGTAAAAATCCGACCCACGTTTACATTAATGGCATCGTTGATGAATCAGTCGATAGAGATCCTTAACATAGTTAACATCGTCCAGCGCATCATCTTTAATGTTAAGAACAAACTCCTGTTCAAGCACTAACATCAGATCCATCATCATGAGTGAATCAGCTAATAGATCATAGTATAAGTGTTTCTCCGGTGATACATCCGCAGAGGAACAATTTATAATAGAAGAAACCACATGATTTATGCGTTCCTCAACGTTTTGATTCATTACAATTCCTTTTCAATCTCATAGGACGAGGCGATCAAGATGACGTCAGGTCATTTTCATCCGACAGGACGACTGCCTCTCATCCTAAAAGTATGTTAACGGTTCACTTTTTAGCAAACCTGTCAGTGTTAATATAAGATTGCTTTGCCGTAGCACCTTGCCTTCCCGTCCAAAAAGGACCTTTGTAGCCAGTGTTACCCACAGCAGTAACCGTATTTTTCTCTCCAGAAGACGCCACCTGGTGACGATTGGCCAAAGAGGGCTCTCTGGCAGCGCTGAGGTCGGGCGCAGAATCTGCCAGCAACACATCATCTGTGCTTTCAACCTTTTTGGTTTCAGGTTCGACGCGCGCTTTGTGTTGAGAGACACCCACTGCGTACTCAACGCCACCGGTAACCGGGGTATCTTCACCCGTTTTGTTTACAACGCGCTTTTCAATGGTGCTGCTTGAGACCGCTTTGGCCAAAGGCTCAGCATCACGCTCGGTACTGCCTGGCCTGTTTAGCGCATGATTTACGGTAGATACATTTGAATCTGATACATATTTTTTGAAATCTGCTGCGCCAGTTCTCCCCATTCTGTGCGGCCCCATATAGGTATCAGACTTTTGTTTACTGATACCCGCAGCGCCGTTCAACTGCTGTTGTTGACGAATTGTCTGTGCAGGTGAAGTCGTGGTTTTTGGGGGAGGTGTCTCATACAGGTTGTGCGCTTTCTCGTTGACTTTACTTCCGTCAAGCTCAACAGTTTTTTCTGCTCCTACAGCGTTTGACCTTGTCAGCAGCGCTGTTTCATCACGGCCTGGAAGCGGCTCTCGGCGTCCAGCCAGGGTATCAGTTTCAGAACTCGTTTTTTTTGCAGATTGCCAATAACGTTTAAACTCTGCGGCGCCAGTGCGTCCTGTTCTGTTTAGTCCGATATAAGGATCACGCAAAGCACTAGTCTCCTCTTGCGACTGAGGCTCAGATGATTGCACAATCGCTGCATGACTTTTGGCTTTGGTTAACGTCGTAGCAAACTGCGCCCGTTGACGAGTGAATGACGCTGCATGAAGCGCTTGATTGCCCCCTCTCTCGCTAACAGGATTTTTTCCTGCCTTAACGTGAGGGTCAGGACTATTGATATTCTCATCACGTGAATGAGCGCCATCGTTTTTCATCCCAGTGCTGGCATCGTTAGAAGGTGTAATCGGAGACGCATTTTTTTTATCAAACTGCCCGCTATCAGAGGTTATCGATGCTGGCTGCTTATACTTCTGAAATTGTGCAGCGCCCGTTCTACCCGTGCTAAAGGGGCCAATATAAGCCGTCTGGTGTGCGCCAGGATTACCCACGATCGGTGGCTGAGGCTGTTGGATAGAAGTGTGCTCATTCTGTCCGGTATTGGTATCTGACGATGCCTCTCTTGGTAACATTGGGCCATCACCTCCCACTTCTACAGGTGGAATCTGCGTTTCATGAGAAAGTTTGTTGCTATTAACCGTTATATCTGACGTACCTGTCGTTGTCTCAGAGCGCTTCAGCCCCCCACTTTCTCCCAGTCCCCGCCCATCAGTACTACGATCGGATTGCCTCTCAGGTACAGGAGTAACATTCTGATGCTGGGTGGCTGACGCCGTTGCGGAGGCGGGAGGGTTTTCTTTTTGTCCTTTAGGCAGGTTAGCAGCCTCCTTCATCAAGAGATGACTTTTATCAGTAAAGTGGACACTGTTATCATTTGTCGTCGTGCTGTAGTCATAATATACATAAGTTGGACCTGGTGTTTCTTTGGCCTTGCCATTATCTGGCGTCGACGTTCCTGTCTTTCCGGCGTCAGTATTCTGACCTACATTCTCTCGGTGTAGAAAGTCTTTGAACAGTTCTAATTTAATGGGTTGATGATTGAGAAGTGCGTCTACGCGATGAAAATGACTACTCCCATTAATAGTTCCCTCCATCTTATCAAAAACTTGCTTCGATGGACGAAATGCGATGTCTTTCCATTTACTGAGAAGCGTCGCTCTCATATTTTGATCTTGCACCGTATTAATCTTACTCTCAACCAAACGATCAATAGCTGCATTATAATTTAAACCTTCAGCGATTAGCTTAGCAGCATTTTTATTCACGCGGTCGTCAATGTTTTTAAGCGCACGCTCCCCCTGGAGTAAAGAGCCAGCAAAGGGTGATTTTATGCCCAAGCCATACTTATTAATATTATCAACATAAAATTTGATATCTTCTTTGATTCCCGCTGTGTTAGGGGTATCAGACCTAGCCGAAAGGTCACTTAGCATTTTAAGCATAACAAATATTTGCTTAGCTTTATCCACTGCAGAAGATTCGTTATTAGGATCAGCTAGAATGGTCTGAAGCTTATCAAAAGATTTATCACTTACCTCGTTACGCAAGAAGTCCAGAGCTTCATGCTCATTTTTATTGATAAACGTAGAGCTACTGTCTAATGAATTAAAAACATCATTAAACACTGAAGCGTCATGAGTATTAAACGATGAGGCACTATTTTTTTCGTTTTTAACCTCACTTTTACTTAAACCACCTCTCACGCTTCTTACTTTTGTACCGAGATCAGCATTCTGAGTTCGCGTAGAAAACCTTGACGAGCGCGATGCCGTAGTGGCTTGGCTTGGCTGAGATAAAAATTGCACTCTTGCTTGTGTTATACTTCTTAATGATGCAACATGCTTATTCCCGATTTTACTATTAAAGTCGGCAAGTAAACCATTTGGATGAATTGGTTTCGATATACCAGAACCAATCATATTTTTATTTGGAAAAGTCATACTGTCGCCCTCATTAAACAAAGAATTGTTTATCGCACTCTAAAAGACTTGCAATTGTGCTACTCAATACTTTAACTAAATTATCAAACGTTGAATGCGCGTTTGCAAATTTCTGAGTTAATGTTTGCATGCCATTTTGTATGTGATCTTTTTGCATATCAACGCCAGTTTGCCATGCAGACCATTGTGCTGCGTTGAACGACATATCTTTATCTTTCACTGAGTCATAGATATTATCTAATGGGCTAGTATCAATATGAACGATGTAAGTCCCATCGCCTAGCCGATGAATACAGTCATCGGTATTGAGCCCAAACTCTTTTGCCCAGGCTTCACACTCCTCACGACTGGTCCCTTGAAACGGCCCCCCCGTTTGAACAGGAAACAATATCGTTGACATACCTGGAACAGGATATTTCTTTATCAATTCTAGAAGACTTTTTTGGAATTCTTTACCATCCAGAATGGTTTTATCACCATCAGCGGAAATGAATTGTGGCAACGTAGACATAAAATCAGAAAAATCTTTATAAAACTGAGCATTTTTCTCAACGGCCTGTTGAAAAACATCTAAATAACTTTCAGACATTTCCCCAATAGCACCAGAGAGTAAATCATTGATCTCTTTACTTGATAAAGTACTAAATACGTCAGAATTCAAGATACTGGAAATGAGGACTGCGTAGGAAGAGCTCCTCTGTTTTTCCAGCGTCGAATAGACCAGTTCTTTTGTATCCGCCGACAAGGCCTTATTTTTCAATTCAGGATTCTGTGAAAACAGATCGTCAAGAACACGCATTCTTTTTTGTACATCATGAGTGAGAAGCGCTCTCCGTGCCTGGACAGTCTTTATTTCATCAAGAAATCCACTATTATTTAAATTTTTTAAAAAACCTTCCAACTTTCCACTATCAGCCATGATGAAAGAAAAAGGACTGAGAAGAATGCGATGCATTCCATCATTGCGGGGTGATATATTCATCTCATCAGCGATCGACTCCTGCAAAAAAAAATCATTAGTAGATTGCTCCTGTGCATAGCCACCAACCCGAAATGAGGGCCTTGTTGTAGATAATATTTCCATGTTTTCCTCTAAAGAAACCGCCTGTATCAACAGGCGGCTTTATATCATTATCAATGTTTAGCAATTACACTTTGGTATTATTGGCAACAACACCGGCAGTATCGCTGATACCTTTCGCAATATTTTCGAGCGTTGCCAACAATGCAGCCTTGAGCTTTTCAGCATCCTGGGCTCTTTCATCGTTTCGTTGGCTCTCCTGCATAAAGACATCTTTATCAAATTGCCGCAATTGCTGTAGGCCATTCTGCTCAGCCTGACTCAATATCATCTGAGAGGAAGAAATGGTTCCCATTGCCAAGGCTCCGCCCTGTAACGCTTGCCCAACACCAATTTGTTGCTGTGAGGTGCTAAGGGTCGTTTGGAGCTGAAACTCCTGTTTCTGCGCCAGCACGTGTTCACGATTGGCTGATTGCTTCAAGCGGGTCATATCTTGCGCCCACATCGGATCGTTAATATCCTTCCCGCGCGAAAGCGTTGCGTGAGTATCGAGTTTATTACCCAGACTCTTATGCTGAGTAATTTTGGCCCCCTGAATCTCATACCCTTTAATCGCTTGGCTATGCCCTTTATGGGACTTGATTCCGCCAGTCAGTGCCATGCCGCTTGTCACAAAGCTACTGGTAAGATCCTTTTTAAGCTGCTCTCGTGCAGCCTGCATGCTGTGCTCGACAGAGTTTTCAAGACTTTTCTGGCTAGTTTCCAACATCTTGGTTTTCATGCCATGTTCAGCATGTTTGCTCAATAACGCGGTTTTCGCCAACTCAATTAACGGGGCAAAACGCACGCTGTTATAACCACCGAGAAAACTTGTTGTAGCCATGATTTTCTCTGACCGGCTAGCTATCTCTTTCTCTGGAACTACAGGCACTTTTTCATTCTGTGTAGGCATCAAATTGCTACTTTGAGAATACAAAGAAATTTGTTTGCTTAACAAATTCTTATCCGTGTCCGAAACTGGCTTAGTGATATCTGGAATGCGAATATCAATACCAACAAGGTGACTGGATGCATGCTGTGCCAACATCGTTCTATTACGATTTAAGTCAGCGGTATCTAACGGTCTGGAACTTGACTTCTCTATGAAACCGGTATTATCCATACCTTTACGATGCATCTCTTCAGGAAGAGCAGTCGCTCGCTGTTGGAACACGGTATTATTGGAATTTGTAATAGATACTGCCATAACGCCTCCTATTAGGCTCTGATATTTCTTACAACACTCTTCCCAGTGTTGGCTTTACTACTTAGCATGTCAGACAAAGTCATATTTACCGATTGAGATACTTTGGAATCCTCTTCATGATTAGCAAGGATTTTACTAATAAGGTCACGCAAAATGCTGACATCCATTGCTGCCAGATTAAAATCAGCAATGGCTTTTGTCGCCTGGAGTCTGATATTTGAAATATTAATACTCATGCCACTTTGAACAACAGGCATCGCCGTATGAACGCCGTTTTGCAACATTTCCAATCGTTTCAATGCAATATTACCTAAGCGCTTCGCATCTTCTGGATCGCTCAATTTCAGCACCTTCATGACATTGGTATTTACTTTATCTGAAATATCATCCAGCTTTTTATTAATCCCTTGTGTAATCTTCCCAACTTGTTTTGTTACAGATTGCATGCTTCGACTTAATGCCGCACTCCCCTGCCTCATAGAGTTATTAACAAGCTGTGGCATAATTTTATTAATAACCTGCGTTATCGCCTGCTTGATGGACTGCATAATGGCAGAGGTCATTGCCTGGGACATTTTTTCAATCATAAATTTGGCTGCTGTTTTCGCCACCAAAGAAATAGCAACAATGGCAGCAATGGTCACTGCGGCAGTGACCACCATATGGATGGTATCCATCATGTTGGCCCCCGTTGCTTTATCGATGGCATGTAGCAACAACCCGAGTGGTGTTTTATCAAAAAT